>JAWOCO010000235.1:0-3839 GCA_046483765.1 Alkalispirochaeta sp.
GATTGTTCATTCATATGTTCTGCGCCTCCCTCAGCCAGAAGGTAACGATTGAGCCCGGGGAGTCAAGCGCGGGGCTCCTCGGGCACGACGCAACCGCGCGGCGCCGCGGGCGCCGAAGTAACGGCCGATCTGCGTTTCGATATCCGCCCGGCCGATATCGATCAGGTCCGTCTGGTGCGGTTTCACCGGACTCCGTCCCGCGATACCGGACACCTGGAAGCCGATATCCGCCAATTCCAGGCTCTTGCGCAGCTGCTGAATGCCGAGCATGCCCATGGTGCCGCTAAAGGCGTGCTTCGCGCTTTCCAGTTTCTGCGGCATGAAGGACAGCGCCAGACTCACCCCGATCGAAAAGGAGGCGCCCATGGCGCGCACCACATCGATCGGCGTCTGGTCTACCAAGCCCCCATCCACGAGATTCATATCGCCCACCTTCACCGGCCGAAAAAAACCCGGCACCGCGGCGCTGGCGCGAATCGCATAGCCGATACTCACATCGGAAAGCACCACCGTATCGGCACCGGGGAGCTCTCCCCGCGGCGGAGGAAGAAACCGCTCCAGTTCCCGACGATCGATCCGCGCCGCCACCCGACGAGAGGTCATGATAACCCGCCGCTGGTGCTCGATATCGGTGGCGGTCACCGCCACATCATAGGGCAGATCGTCAAAGCCCACATCACCGATATACTCCTGCACCACCTCCGCCAGCCGCGTGTTGGGAAAGATTCCCGCCCGGCTGCCGTTCCGAAGATCGATCATGTCGGATACGCGAATGATGTGTTTAAACCAGTCCAGCTCCACCGAAAAGGTGCGGATCTCCTCCGGCGGCACCCCCGCCGCCGCCAATACCGCCATCACCGCTCCCGCCGAAGTGCCGGCGTAGATCCGCGGGTAGAGCGCGGGATAATCGGCGAGCGCCTCAATTACGCCGCAATGGGCGATTCCCCGGGCCCCACCACCGCCCAGCGCCAGTCCCACCGGCCCCTGGCGCGCGGCCAACCGGCGGAGAAGTGGTCCTCGACCGCGGCGTGGCGGATATGCATCATGTTCCATACTGCTACTCTCTCGTCTCCGACTCCGTCGTCTCGAACATTCCGTCCACCAGGGAATCGCCCAGGTTGTCGGCTCCGCCCACCGCCTGGAGACTTCCCATGAGTTCTTTTAGCTCAACCAGCTCTTCCAACAGTACCAGGCGCACCAACTGCTCGTACTGCTCAGGGGTGTTCAGGGTGATCACCCCCTCCCGCTGTACCATGGTAATATTGATCTCATTCTGTCGCATGCGGTAGATCCGAGAATTGATATCCACCCGCACCACGAAAAACCCTTCACTGCGAAAGGCGTTTACGATGCGGCCCCGGACAAAGTCCGCCGCCGCCGTGGAGGGAAGCTCCAATTTCACCTCGCGGCTGGCGGCGTGATCGCCGTCACGGTCCTCACGGCGGTAGCCGCTGCCCCCGCGAAAGCTCTGGATCAGCACCGGTGGCGCGATAATACTGCTTACCAGCAGCGTCAGAATCGCCACGCCAAAGAGATCGGCGCCAATGGCGCCGGCGGAGAGGCCGATTCCCGCCACGATCAGCGTTACCTCTCCCCGGGGAAGCATGCCCGCCCCGATGCGAAACGCCCCTTTCAGGTTGAACCCAAAGATCAACGCCGGGATTCCGCATCCAATTAGTTTGCCCGCTACCGCCACCGCGGAGAAGATCATGCCGAACCAGAACACCGGTACGATCGCGGCAAAATCAACCATGAGACCCATGACCGCAAAGAAGATCGGCACTAAGTAGGCGTACAGTCCGTGGAGCCGGTCCCGCACCTCGTCGGCGATGTCGGTCTGGCTCAGGGCGAGCCCCATTACGTAGGCACCGATAATCATCGCCAGGCCCACCGTCTCCGCCAGGCCCGCCAGCAACAGCGCCAGTCCCAAACTCACCCCCGAAATCACTTCCAGCGACTGCAGGCGCTTCAGTCCCTTCACCAGGCGCGGCGCTGCCAGCACGCCGATCACGGTGGACCCGATCCAGAACCCGAATGCCTTCGCCGCAACCCGAGCGATTTGCCCCCAGTCAACACTCCCGTCGTGAACGCGGGCCAACGCCACCACTACCGCCAGGAGCACGATTCCCAGAACATCGTCTAGAACCGCCGCGGCCAGGATCGTGACCCCTTCGGGGCTGGACATCTTGCGCCGCTCCGAGAGGATCCGCGCCGTAATACCAACCGAGGTGGCGGTGGAGAGGGTGCCGAGAAAGAGCGCCTGCGGATCAAAGAAGTCGGTCACGTTGGGTAGAAAGAGAACCGCCGAGTAACTGCCCGAGACAAACGCCAGGACCACTCCCCCGATACCCACGGCGCTACCCACGCCGGAGAATTTCAGGAAGGTGGGGAGGTCGGTTTCCAGACCGGCGAGGAACAACAGAATAATCGAGGCCAGCACCGCAACCCCGTAGAGTTCGGGGGTCACCGGGAGGGTCCCCCCCACGTCGGCGGGAAACAGCGCCTGCTCGAGCCCCGGCACGTGGAACTGCCCCAGGGCAAAGGGTCCCACCAGCATGCCGGCGCTGAGTTCGCCCAGGACGCGGGGCAACCGCAGGAGGTGTTCAAACAGATGACCCACCAGCATCGCCGAGAGCAGGAGCACCGCCAGTTGGAGGATCAGCACCGTCATGGCGTGGGTCATGAGGTGAGCGCCTCGTACATCTCCTGGGAGGAGGTGGCCGCCAGCAACGTGTCTCGCAGCGCTTCATCCCGCAGCAGGCGCACCACCTCGCTGATAAACTGCAGATGGGGTCCGGTGCGCTTCAGGGGAGAGATCGTCATCACCAGAATGCGGGAGGCTTTGCCGTCGCGAGCGCCAAAGTCCACGCCCTCCGAGAGGGTGGCAACTCCAGCGATCAGGTCGTCCACGGCATCGGTCTTGCCGTGGGGCACCGCGATACCGCGTTCGAGACCGGTACTGTCTTTCTGCTCCCGCTGCATCACCACATCGATTAACGGATCCACATGGTCGATCTTGCGGGTGGCCGCCAGCTTGCGGACGAGCGTATCGATAGCCTCATTCTTGTCCGCCACCTGGAGCGCGGGAAACATAACCTGCGGAGACAGGACTTTTCGGAGATTCATTGGTAATTAGCGTACGACCCCACTGAAGGGGTGTCAACACGGCGCGGACGCTACGCGCCCGCGCTGCCGGCGGGGGATGCGCACATAGCGCAGCCGAAGCTTCACTGCCCTGCCGGAGACTCCCGTCGTTCCAGGACCGCGATGTTTTCCACATGCCGCGTCTGCGGGAACATGTCCACCGGCTGCAGCGCGGTCACGCGGTAAAGGTCGCCCAGCTCCGCGATGTCGGTGGCCTGGGTCCGCGGGTTGCAGCTGATGTAGAGGATCCGCTCCGGCGCGATCTCCCGCAACGTCTTGCGCGCCCCCGGATGGAGCCCCGCCCGCGGTGGGTCCAGGACCACCAGGTCCGGCATACCGTGGCGCGTGACCACCTCCGGCAACACCGTCTCCACCTCCCCCTCCTCGAAGGCGACGTTGGTAATCCCGTTGAGCTCCGCGTTCTCCCGCGCCGAGGAGACCGCATCCGAGATCGACTCGACTCCCACCACTGAGGCCACCGACCGCGCGATAAACAGCGCGATACTGCCGATACCGGAGTACAGATCGAAGACGCGATCCGTGGGGCGGAGCTCGGTCAGCGCCACCGCCGTTTCGTAGAGGCGAACCGCCTGTTCCGGGTTGGTCTGGTAAAACGCCTTTGGGCGAATGCGGAGCGTGTTCGGTCCGGAACGTTCCGTGATCCACGCTTCCCCGCTCCACAAGTGTACCTCGTG
>JAWOCO010000297.1:0-6213 GCA_046483765.1 Alkalispirochaeta sp.
TGTATTTGCGCCGACATTCCCGGATGCTTGAAGCTGCGAGTCTGCTGCTACTGCAGCGCTAGTAGCCGTCACTCCAATGATTTCATCCAAGCGCGCGATTTCTTCTTCCGGCCCCGCCGTATCAGGGGTGAGACCGATGGAGCACGATCCCAAGAAGATCGTGGCCGCCAGTGTAGTTCCTATCAAGCGCATCATGCGTTTTGTGTCGTTCATATTCATTCCTTACCCATAATGTAAGCAAAAATCGTGCCATGATCAAATCATCCACGGCACCACCGCATCTCATTGCTGCTGCACGACTTATCACGCCTTCCCGCCAACGTTTCTATGCCGCGGGGGGACGGCTCGTCATGCAAAACGCATATTGCATGCATTCTGCATGGTGGCCATGCACCCTGCACCGCCCCGCTATCACTGCGCCGGGCAACGCCGGCCGGCTTACTGCGCCAGGAGACTCGGATTGGTGACGATTACGTTGAGCGAAACCCCGATCGAGTAGAAGTCATCATCAACCTCCGAATCCCACACGCGGCTCAGGGAGGTGCCCAACTGAAACGCCACCGCCCGCTGCGTCAGCTCTGCCGTCAGATCCGCCGCCCCACGAAAACTGTTCAGCTCAAAGGTGCTTCCGCGGCTGCTATCCAACAGCTCTGTCTGGTAAAGGCCCCCATACAACCGACCGGTAATACCCACCGTCGTCTCCCGACCCCCAGAACGGTACAGCTCGCCGCTGACGTAGCTGCCCAGCTGAAACACCTCCTCCGGCCGGTAAAACACCTCGTAGTCCACCGAAGCATCGTCGCCAAAGAAATCCTCATATCCCGAGGAGATTCCCGCCGCCAGCCGAGTGTGCGGTTGGGACTGGGAATATAGGACGAACCCAAGGTTCTGCTGCGCCGCAACCCGTTGCCCCGTGTCGCTCCCGCCCGAAATGAAGTCCCCCGCGGCGTTGGTTTCACTGCGCAGCCGCGACCAGAACGGCGAGGGCCGTTCCGCCAGACTCGCCGAGAGCGACGCCGCCACCGAATGCGATACATATTCCGGCCGGCTCACAAAGGCGGTCTGCAAGGGGAGGTCCGCCGCCGGTCGGTAGGGTCCGTAGCGGTAGGAGAGGGAGGTGAAGGTGTTTCCCGCCGACAGGCGCGTAGCGATTCCCAGCACGGGTTCAAACTGCCAGTTCTGAAAGAAGTCGGCGCCGTCCTCGAGTGCCGTCACCGACTGACCAGTGAAGGTAGCAATGAAGAGCTGGTTGCCGCTGATATCCACTCCAAGTTGCGGTTCCACCACCAAGTTTCCAGCGGCGAAGCGAATCGGCGTGGCCACTGTGAACAGCCCCTGTTCGAAGTACTGTCGGCGGGTGACCCCACCATCGTCTACCTGTAGCCGGTTGCCCATCGTATCCAGAGTGAGCTGGACATCCAGCCGCGAATTGGCTCGATAGGTGTAGTCCATCCGAGCGCCAAAGACGACCCGGGTAGGTTCGCTCACCGAACGGACCCCTGCGGTAAAGCGATCAGCGTTGTCCCGGGCGAGACGATTATGGAGAGTTGCCACGTTGCGATAGGTGGCATCTTGCTGGTAGATCTCCCGATACGCCTCCATCGCCCGCGCCCAGCGCCCTTGTTGCTGGTAGGCGTTGGCCAGGGCAAACAGGGTGTCCGGATTGTTGGGATCCACCTCGCGCACCGTCTCAAACTGTACGATCGCCCGTTCCACGTCACCACTATCCACATAGTAGCCGCCCAACTGTGTCCGCAGCGTGACCGTCTCGTTCTGTAGCTCAAACAGAGACACCTGGCTCTGCAGCCGCAGCGCCTCGGCGCGGGTCTCCCGCTCTTCCCGGAGGAGGCGCAACGCCGCGGAGACCGCCTGCTGCGTCTCACTCACCGTGGTAGCTCCCGCCTGAGCGGTCTCCTGCGCCTGCTCCACGGAGGTGCCTCCGGCACCGGAGACGTCTGCGGTATCTGCGTCGTCGTCGGCACCGGCGGAATCGGCGGACTCGGTACCATCCCGGCGGAAGAGCTCCTGATAGAGAAGCAGCCGCCCCGCCTCGGCGGGAACCTCCGCCAGAACGCGCTCCAGCGCGTCACCTTCACCGGCGGTGGCCCACGCCCAGGCAAGCAAAAGGCGCTCGGTCTCGTCGGCGGTGCCCACGATCAGGTTCGCCGCGGGCGCCGGGCGTTCCTCGGTGAGAATCCAGTCGGTGAGTGCCACGTGCGCATCGATTCCCGGGACCTCCCCAGAGGCCCGTTGCAGTTCGCGCCGCGTGCGCGGCAGGTTGAGCGTCCACTGGGAGTTTTCCTCCACTGAGGTCCATGCGCTCTGCGCCTCTTCCAGGAGCTCGGTGAGCTCCTCGTTCTCCGCAGCCTCCGCGGGCTCCACGAAGGCCACGATCTCTTCGATCCGTTGGGAGATCTCCCCCACGCGAACCGTGGCCTGTTGCGTGGCTGCAATCAGTTGCTCCCGCTCCTCCTGCGGCGTCTCCTCATCAATACTGTCCAGCGCCGAGAGGCTGCCGGTGAGGCTATTACCGGCCGAAGTGAGGCGACCCAGCTCCGTACGGAGTTCGCGCTCTGCCACCGCCACCAGGGCGGCTCGCTCTGCCTGCTCGCTGTGCCGATCCCAGCGATTGCGCATGCCCCGCAGGGACTCCACCGCCAACAGCAGCTCAAACTGATCAATACCCGCCTGCAGGTTGTCGGTCCATAGATACGTCTGCGCCAGGGTGCGGCGCGGCGCGGGATCCAAGGGGTTCTCCGCAGCGGCCGTTTCAAACTCGGAAATCAGCTCCTCCCGGAGCCGATAGGTGCGATCGATCCGCTGGAGCTGGGCGGTGAGTCCTTCCGGATCATCCACCCGTTGCGGCGCCTCCGCCATCAGATCCTCTGCGGCGGCGGTGTTGCCGGTGCTGAGAAGTAGGTCATATCGGGTGGCGTAGAGCTCGGGGCTGTCTTGAAAGGTGTCCAGCGCTCGCTCCAAAAAGGCGGCGGCCCGCTGGGGGTCATCGTTGACGCGATACTCCCGGGCGATCTGTAGCGCATCCTCGGGAGAGTCCGCGGTGGCCTCCGTGCGTTGAAACAGTTCCCGGGCGCGCTCTTCCTGACCTGACCAGAGGTAGGTGAACCCCAGGTTGATGCGGACCTGCACCTGCTCCGGAAAGTTCTCCAGTGCCGATACATAGTACTGTTCGCTGGCGCCGTAAAAGCCGTTCCACGCGGCGATCTTGCCCGCCTCCAGGAAGCTCTCCAATTGACTGAGGTCCGCCGAGAGCAGTTGCCAGTAGGCGTCCAACGCACCTTCCAGATCGCCGCGCCACATGAGGTTGCGGGCGGTGCGCCGAAGAATCGCCGGGTTGCGATCCTCGATGACCGCGGCGCGGTTCAAATAGCGCAGGGCGTTAATGTGATCCCCCACCAGCGTGTAGAGGTCGGCCAGACGAATCCACGCGGCGATGTCGTCGGGGTTGTCCCTGACGGTGATCAGGAGATCCTCGATTCCTTCCGGCTCGTCGGAGAGCTCCTCCCGCGGGGGAAGTGCGTCTGCGGCGCCGGGGGCCCCGGGGACTGCCGCCTCGGCCTCCGCTTCTGCTTCTGCCGCCGCTTCAGTCGTCGCCGCTGATTCGGCCTCGGTATCCGTGTCGGTTTCCGTGTCGGTATCTGTGTCGGTATCCGTGTCGGTATCCGTGTCGGTTTCCGCGGGCTGGAAGACCAGCCGGTCCAAATAGAGGAAGAAACGGCCGTCAAACCGTCGTCGTTCCCGTACCTCCAGGCGCACCTGGTTGAGTCCCTCCTGCAGCGAGACGGTGGAGGCCAGGACCCAGCGGTACGGCGAGGAGTAGGTGGGGCCCACCTGCACATCTTCCCAGAAGAGCTCCCGCTCCTCCTCGTCGTTTACCTGCAGCACGATGGGCGATCCGTATGACGGTAGCAGCGTATCCCGTGATCCCGGAATCGAGCCGCCGTACCACAGTTCGTATGATCCCGCCTGTGGCGCGTACACGGCGTACTCGGCGTAAAACGGCGTGTCCCCTAAGAGGGAGCGCTCGTTGAGCTGGAGGGTGCGGTTGTTCCCCGTGCCGAAGAGTAGTACCGAGTCAGCGGCGAAGTTCGTGGAAACGGCATCTTCCGCCTCCACCGTGATCGCGGATTGCGCCGAGAGGGTTCCCCAACCGGCGGAAATGAACAGAGTAACCGCCAAAATTCCGGCGGGTATATTTTTAAATTGCATAATCTGTAAGGCTCCTGGTTATGAATCTACGCAGGAAGTCCGAAATTTACAATCAATAGTGAAGCAACCAAACGCATCCGCCCTTGTTATTCTTGTTCTCGTCGGCCTTCTCGTTGTGAGCCTGGACGTGGTGCTTTCGCCGCAGCTGGGGTTTCTCTCGGTGGGGGCGATGCCCTACCTGGCACTGGTAGTGGCGGTGGCTACCGTCTCCGGCGGGGGCGCGGCTGTCTTTACCGCGGCGCTTATCCTGGGCGTGGTGACGCTGGTGGCTCCCATCACCGGTGAACTCCTCAACATCCCGATGCGCCGCATCGACCCGGCAGCGCTCACCGGTGAACAGCGCGTGGGCCTGGTACTGGGGATCGCCGTGACCGCGGCGATCGTCTACAACCGTGGCACGCTTATCGCCCGCGCGGAACAGGCCACCGACGGCGCTCGCGAGGCGCGGGAAGAGGCGGAAACGATGCGAGGAGAGGCGGCGGCCATGGAGACCAGCCTACGGGATCTATACACCCGCCACGCCGTGGAGCATCGGTCGATCTCCGGGCTGGGGGAGCAGCTCTCGCGATTTCAGTCCCTGGACCGCGCCACCGTGCTGGATGCCACCCTCAGTGCGACGCGGCTCATGACCGGCGCCTCCGGGGTGGTGATCTACCAACTGGATGAGGGCACGCTTCAGCTCACGCGACAGGCGGTGTGGCCGGAGCCGGACCGCGACCGCTACGCCACCACCCTGGATATCGCCAGCACGATCGAGGGGTGGGTGGTGCGCACCAACCAGATGTTCACCCTGCGCTACCTCACCGAGCAACCGGATCTGGCGGATATCGACCACGGAAACACGATTATCGCCGTGCCAATCCGCACCCGCGGGCGCACCTGGGGCGTCCTGGTGGTGGGGGACATGCCGTTTCTCGCCTACAACCAGACCGCCGAGGTCTCGCTGGAGGTAGTGGCGGCGCTGGCCGCCGGCGGCGTGGAACAGTCCTTTGGCAGCGCCGGTATGGTGGCCCACGCCACCACCGGCGGGAATGACCCCGCCGCGGGATCTCCCGGCAGCCCCCGCGCCGGCGGGCCCGCCGGTGGGCCTGCTGGTGGACCTGCCTCAGGCGAAAGCCTGGTCCTGCACGACATGGACTCGCTGTACAGCGACCTGGAAACGATGGCCGATGCCGGTGGTCAGGTGAGCCTGTTCATCGTGGAACTGCGGGGATACGCCCGGCAACCGCTGACCCTCTCCCACGACCGCCAGCGCCAACTGGTGGAGACGATCTGCGACCGACTGTACCTGCTTACCAGCGGTGCCGCCCGGCTCTACCGCTACCAGCTGGCCAATCAGTTTGTCCTGGTGGGGGCCAACCTGGGCTATGACGCGGCACCCTACTTCCTGTTACGCATCCTGGAGACGATTGGCGGCCAGGCGTGGAGCGTGGATGCGGAAACGGTGCTCCCGGAGCCGCTGGTGGGCTTCTCCTCCACGAACGACGGCGACGCGGAGGCGATGGTTGATCGGGCGGAGGCGATGCTCGCCATGCAGACGGTGGAGGAACCGTGACGCTCGATTTTTTCCGCCGGCCGCTGTCGATCCCATTTCCCCGCTCGCTGTCTACCGCGCTCCGGGCGTACCGCCACGGTCAGATCGGTATCGAGGCCGCCGTCTACCGCGCCGGTTCGGTGGACTCCGTGCGCCAGCGGCCGCTCAACATCCCCTTGGTGCAGGAACTGCTGGCCAAGTCCGGCCTGGATATTCGCATTAACCGCCCCATTGCGGAGGAGCTGTTTGAAAACCTGGACCACCCGGACCGGGAGATCGCCGACTTCGCCGCGCAGACGCTCTCCCGGCTGGAAGAGCGCTACTACCGTGAGCTGCAGCGGCTGGAGGAGCTGGAACCGGCAGAGCAGCTCAACCAGCAGCCGCGCCGGCAGTGGCTGGACCAGCTCTCGCGGCGCTATATGGACTTCGCCGCCCTGCAGCGCTTCAACCGC
>JAWOCO010000238.1:0-3715 GCA_046483765.1 Alkalispirochaeta sp.
ATCCACCGTTGAACGAGGTGCAAGGTCGGTGAAATCAATCGGAGCAAAGCACCAACCCCTTCCTTTACCGTATATTCTGCTAAGTATATTCCTGTGAGCACTTTGCATCATCACAGTCTACCTCAATATGAGCGAAACTTGTATAGTTTTTTCGCTCCTGGTTTCACTTAAGAAGGCATGCGAACGGAGAATTCGTGTTCGATAAGCCACACCTTCCACATCTCGTCATCGGAGCATAATCACTGGTATACAGTCCACGGTCCGGAACGAACCCGCTCCAGCACGAACAGTTTCGACGCGGCGTTCCCACAGATTCGACGCGCTTCAAGCTTGGTTGCGATAGAAGATTGTGGGGCGGTAAGGCGAACGTCCATGCCGGACGGGAGTATGTGTCGGTAGGCGGTCCGCATCACCTCCGGGTACCACCGATTCCCGAACCCGGATTCGATTCCTCGGTTGGCATGACGTCGGCAACTATCTCGTCGATCCACCACCGACAAAGACGAAGCGTTCCCGGAGTTCGCCCAGAGATGCGGCGCAGCATTCGAGTGTCGCTCTTGATCCAACACTGGTAGTCGTCCCAGCCACGTTGCGTGAACGACAGGGTCGTGACTCAACGAGATTGTGTGTTTCGGTCTCGCCCTTGCGGGCTTTTCGGATAGACTCAGCCAGATGACGCGCGTTGGCTTCCGTCGAGAGAAGATGGGCAGTCTCCACGAGGCTGTTATACTCGTCGATGGAGATCATGACGACGTTCTCATTATCCCGCCGGGCGATGATGATCGTCTCCTGGTCGTCGTACACCCGTTCGAGGTAGGTCTTGAGATTCTTGGAAGGTCAGAATATTTGGCGGCGTTTATTGCGTACTCCTACACGTACGATACAGCGTACTCAAAGCGCGCCTACAAGGTCGGTGAATTGCGTGGGTCTCGGTGTCCGCGTTCCCGCACGCGATCATGGGTAGAAATCGTACCATTCGCCAATATGTTGGCGAAAAAGCATAACATTTGGCTATTATGATGGCGAGATGTCGGACGGCCGGCAGGCTCCTCAACAGAGATAGAATGGCCGTCGGAAATCGACGCCTCCCGTGGACAAAAACCTGTTCCGCTATTTCTTCAACTCGTATACCGCAGTGTAATTACTCCTCCCGCTTCCGTCGGTGAAGCGGGTTAATACCTGGATTTCCAAACGGTCAGAATTGAGAGGGCGCCCAATAACGGTTTTCTCGTTGAACGAAGTAGAATAGGTGGCAAGAAAGCTCACAGTAGCCGCCTCAGTTGAATTGTCCACTGAGCTGGTGAAAAGTCGGATTCGCTCGGTACCCCAATCACAGTCTTCCGGATGACAACTGCCCCAGATCTGGATTTGAAAACCGCTACCGCGTGGTGATATCTCAGCAACTGTGATTCCACGGGTATGTGGATCGGTGTTGCGCCACGAACCTGTGAGCTCTCCCGCCGGCACATCGGAAACTGTCGCACAGCTCGAAAGACCTGCAATCGCTATCCCAATGACTGCACACAGACGTATTGCAGAAGACAAGCGCACTCGCATCTTTCTACCCCCCTGTTTTCTTCGCAGCGCACTCAAAAACAAAGAATAGCTAAGGATGCATCTCGGAGTGACGTATTTGTGATTTTGAGTGCCTTCTTCAGATTGTACACCCAGACCGCCATGTCCGTAAAAGAATTCGACCCCTACTATACGATTCCCAGCAGCAACCTGATCTCCAGTTCAGCTTCACTCATTGTTATCTGGATGATAGTGCCGGCGGGCTCGAGAAATCCCTGGAAGGCCGCCACGTGGGGAAGCTTCCTGGACCAACGACGGCCAGGGTATCGTCGGAGACGCGGTACGCCACGATCTCCGATCCGCCGCCACTTTCAGGGATTTCCCGGGCAAAGGTGAACGCCCGGGCACCTGGAGCGATCGTCGACTCCACCCGCCGAAACTGATCAAAGAAGGGCAACCGCGTCGCCAGATAGGCCGGTTCCGGTTGGAAGCGGAGGAGCTCCCGGATCGTCCAGCCCCCGGAGCCGTCCGGTGTGCCCCAGAGCCAGCGCGCCGCGTACCGGCGCTCCGCCTGGACATCCGGCGACAGGATCAGCAGGCTACTGCCGTCGGGGGCCCATTCCATCGCGTACGCCAGGGCGGTGGTGAGCGGCTCGGATTCCTCATTTACCAGGGACCAGGAGACCTGCCGCTCCACGTCGCCGGTGTCCACCACCGACATCCCCCCGACCAGTCCGAGTCCACCAAAGCGGAGTGCCGCAAAATGGCGCCCCGCCGGGTTCCAGGCAAACGCTCCGCCCGCTGGTGCGCTAAGGTGCGGCAACCGTCTCCCCCCGGGATCGAGTTCTACGATCGTCTGTTCCGCCCCGCGTCCTTCGATCGCCAGGACTCCATCACCCACGGCCCCAGCGTCCGGCGCGCGAAAATCCCCGTTACCAGTGACAAGCGTCGATGCCGCACCCCTGTCGGTATCGAAGGCCGTGACCGTACCGCCGCTTGCGACGACGAGCGTCTCACTGTCGGCACCCCAGTCAAAGTACACCGGCGCGGATCTCACGACTTCCATGCGCGACGCGGCGGTGGCAAAAGGTTCCGGTCCGTCACCGAACAGGAGTACTTCGAGAATGAGTTCCGGTTGCGACTGCGTTGCAAGAAGCGCTAACCGACTCCCATCGGGCGACCACCCGAGGACGAACGGCACCGCCCCCGATTCTTCCCACACCACGTGAAGATCTCCGGTGTCGGGGGAGACGATGGCGATGACCTGGGACGCAACGTCTCTCCTACCAGAGCCGGCAGCGAGCTGGGCGGCCACCGCCACGTGGTTGCCGTGGGGACTCCATTGTGCAGTAGAAGTTGAGAGGACCGCTCGACCGCCGATCGTGTCCGGTAGGAGCGGCTGACTTTCGGGCGGTGCATCGACTGCATCGACCCCGGCGGTAAACGGGTCACCGGCAAGTCGGTAATCTCCGTCCCGACCAAGGAACAGAATGGCCGCATCGGGAACCGGTTCGTTCCCGGAGACCTCGCCTACCGTGCCGGCAGCGGTGGCACACGAGGCGAACACCACGGCCACCAGACTCAGTCCGACACCACCCAATCGCACAAAACCACGCTTCATCTCACGAACATAGCCCTCTACCTCCCGCGGCGACAAGCGCGGGCTGATTCCAGATCACCTTCCAGCTCCGCAATTAGCAGAGCACGATCAGTCCCTTCATTCATACAAGAGCCATCCGCTGACCTTGAGAAATCCGGTGCTTTCTATGGCGAGATCGATATCTCTGCCGGTCCCGGTAGAACTGTCGCAGCGTCTCAGTCTCATCCATACAGATCTTCATGGTATCTCGATGACCAGTGGTCAAGCTCGAAACAGAGCATCGTTTTCGTTCGCCGAACATGGGTCATTGGGACGCCGTTTTTCGATGCGCGCCACAAGAGATCTTACTTGACTCCGTACGCTCCATAGACCAGACTTCAGACACTTATGTCGATGGAGATTTCTTTTGTCCCAGGCTGTAAGAAAGCAGATCCTCCTTGTAGAGGATGAAGCCCTCCTCGCCATGCATGAGAAGATGCAACTCGAGCAGTACGGGTATGCGGTCAGAACGGTGACGACCGGCGAAAAAGCGGTGGAAGCCGTACAGACATCCTCTGATATCGACCTGATCCTGATGGACATCAACCTGGGTAACGGGAT
>JAWOCO010000317.1:0-5693 GCA_046483765.1 Alkalispirochaeta sp.
TGGGGATATCGATTTTGATCCAGTCACGGTGCAGCGCCAGCACATCGAGAAACCGCCCGTACCACTCAATCGAGGACTCCGCCTCCTCGGGGTGGTATCCCAGGCGACTACCATCAAACAATAGGGACACCACCGGCGGCCCGGAAGAGCTCTCCTCCGCGGCGGAGATCTTGCGCAGCTCCTCGACGATCTCCTCCGGTTTGGCGTGAAACAGACGAGCCGAGAGCTGCCACGCCACCGGGAGCAGAGTCAACGTCTTGCCCTGATCCTCAGTCAGCACCGGTCTATGGCCGCGGGTGACATCGGGAACGGTGCCGAAGTGGAATGAGGAGTCCCTCAGAAAGGCGTACTCCAGCCCTCCGGCATTGAGGTTGGCGGCGATCCGCTGATCCCACACGCTCTCCGGCACCCACGCCCCCCGGGGGCGCCGGCCAAAGCATTTGCGAATATGCGTGGTAAGCCGCTCGATCTGGCCAATGCGATCCGTTTTGGGCACCAGCGGTAGCATCGGTTCAAAGTACGCGCCCCCCAGCAACTCCACCTGTTTCCGCTTTACCATTTCCGTCAGGACATCCACAAATTCCGAATGGTGCTTTTCCAGCCATTCAATCAGCAGTCCTGAGTAATACATGGTGAAGGGGGTGGTCTCATGGTTGTACAACAGTTTCAGAAACGGCTTGTAGGAATACTCGTAGAGCGCATCTCTATCGGCATCCAGAAGATCAAGGGCCTGACTATTGTACGATCCAAGGACCAACTGGATCGAACTCATGTGATGCCCGAAGTCTAACCTCCTGTGATGGGCATCGCAAGCCCTGAATGCAGGAATGGCGCGACCCGCGGTTGCGCTCTCATACGGGCCATGTTTAAATGAAATTAGGTTCCCCATATGAAAACAATCAAAGAGATCACGATCAACCAGGCGTGGTGTAAGCGGTGCGGTATCTGCTCGGCGTTCTGCCCAAAGGATGTGTTCGAGACCGATCTCGAAGGCGTGGTCACGGTGGCCCATCCTTCGGCGTGTATCGGCTGTGAACTGTGCGAGCGCATGTGTCCGGACCTGGCGATTCACCTGATCTATGATGACGCCGCGCCTGATTCCTCTGCAGTCGGTACCGGGGGCGCAGGATGACCCGTGCCACCGCCGAGGAGCAGCGTACGGTTTTCGTCCAGGGAAACCAGGCGTGCGCCGAGGGCGCCCTCTATGCGGGCCTGAACTTCTTTGCCGGCTACCCGATTACTCCCTCCTCGGAAATCGCCGAGTACCTGAGCCGCGCCCTTCCCGCCCGCGGCGGCAAATTCATTCAAATGGAAGATGAGATATCCTCCATGGCGGCGATCATCGGGGCATCGCTCACGGGAAACAAGGTGATGACCGCCACCAGCGGTCCAGGGTTCTCGCTCATGCAGGAGGCCCTGGGATTTGCGATCATGGCGGAGATTCCCTGCGTCCTGGTGGACGTTATGCGCGGCGGACCCAGTACCGGACTCCCCACCCAGGGGAGCCAGGGAGACATCAACCAGGTTCGCTGGGGCACCCACGGCGACCATTCGATTATCGCCCTCACCGCCTCCACCCACCAGAACCTGTTTGAAGCCACCGTACGCGCCTTCAACCTGGCCGAAACGTACCGAACGCCGGTGGTGGTACTCTTTGATGAGATGCTCGGGCACATGCGGGAGCGATTGGTAATTCCCGATTCGGGAGACCTGCCCACGGTGGATCGGTTGCGTACCTCCGTCCCGGAAGGTGTGGACTACCACCCCTACCTCACCCGCGAGGATGGACGCCTGCCGATGTCCGACTTCGGCAGCGTGCACCGCTACAACGTGACCGGCCTGTACCACGACATGTGGGGCTTTCCCTCTACCGACCCGGCGATCGTCGATGACCTCGCGCACCATCTCCACGACAAACTGGAGCTCCGCGCCGACGAGCTCTCCTCGGTGCGGCAGTACGGAATGGACGATGCGGAGATCGTGCTGGTCTCCTACGGGTCACCGGCGCGGTCCGCGCGGCAGGTGGTCCATGAGGCGCGGCTCAACGGCCAACCCCTGGGACTGCTCGAGCTGGAAACGCTGTGGCCCTTCCCCACCGGCGTGCTGCGCCGCGCCTGCCGCAGTGCCCGGGCGGTGGTAGTTGTGGAGATGAACATGGGGCAGATCTTAAAACAGGTGAAGTCCGCGGTGGATGCGCCGGAGCGAGTGTTTCTTTCCAACCGGGTGGACGGGCGCTTTATCACTCCCCGGGATATCCGCCGCGTTTTGCGGATCGTGGAAGGACAGGGCGAATGAAATCAGTAGAGTATTATCTGCGCAGCCGATTCATGCCGCACATCTGGTGCCCCGGCTGCGGACACGGCACCGTGTTAAACGGTCTGGTACGCTCGGTAGACGCCTTGGGCCTCACCAAGAGCGAAATCGTCATGGTCTCCGGTATCGGGTGCAGCGCCCGTATGGCAGGGTATCTGGACTTCCATACGCTACACACGCTCCACGGTCGTGGGCTGGCGTTCGCCACGGGGGTGAAATTGAGCCGCCCCGACCTGACTACTATCGTTCCCATGGGAGACGGTGATGCCTTGGCGATCGGCGGTAACCACTTCATTCACGCCGCCCGCCGCAACATCGACATTACCGTTATCATCCTGAACAATCGAATCTATGGCATGACCGGGGGCCAGTTCTCGCCTACCTCGGGATGCGGGATCGAGGCAACAACCGCCCCGTACGCCTCGATCGATCGCCCCTTCGACGCGGTGCAACTGGCTACCGCCGCCGGCGCCACCTTTGTGGCGCGGACAACTACCTACCACGTCCATGAGTTGGAACAACTGCTCACCAAGGCGATCCGCCACCGGGGCTTTTCCGTGGTAGAGGTGCTCTCCCAGTGTCCCACCCACTTCGGGCGTCGCAACGATCAACCCGATGCGGTGACGATGATGACCCAGTTCAAGGAGCGCACCGCCAAGGTCGGGTCCACGGCGGTCGCTCAGGACGGAGACTTAGTGTCTCGGGGAGTCTTCGTGGAGGAAGTGCGCCCGGAGTACTGTGACCAGTACGAGCAGGTGATGCAGCGGGCGCAGGCGGAAACCTCCACCGGAGTGCACCCATGAGCTGGAAACTGGTCTTTTCGGGAGTTGGCGGACAGGGCGTTATTAGCGCCGGCATTGCGCTGGCGGAGGCGGCGGTCATCCATGAGGGGCGCCACGCCGTGCAGAGCCAGAGTTACGGCGCCGAGATGCGCGGGGGGCTGAGCCGGGCGGACGTAACCATCTCCAGCAGTGAAGTGATCTATCCCAAGGTGGACCAGGCTCACGTGCTGGTGTGTCTTCACCGCAAAGCGTTACGCGCCTACACCTCGGCCATCCGCCCGGGGGGACTGCTCATCACCGACCGCGACGAGGCTCCCGTTACCGGTCGCATCGACTCCCGGCAGTACGCGGTGCCTTGTGTCGCCACCACGCGAGAGCTGACCGGGTCGGATCGGAACGCCAACATCTGTATGCTGGGAGTTCTGGTGGCGATCACCGGGGTGGTCTCCGTGGCGGCGTTGGAGGCAGCGGTGCAGGCGCGCTTCGGTACCCACGAGACGGTGCTCCAGGCGTTTCGGGCGGGCTATACCCTGGGATCGGACCACGCCGCGGCGAGCGCGTTCTACACCGACTCCCACGAAACGGGACGCCACGCCACCTCCGCTCGCTCTTGAGCCGCTTGTAGATCGCGGGGCAGGTGCGGTAGGTTGCTTCCGTGGCGCTGCTCAATGCACATAATATCACCGTCGGCTTCGGCGGCGTTCCTCTCTTTGAAACCGTGGGACTCACCGTGGAAGCCGGCGAGCGGGTCTGCCTGGTAGGACGCAACGGCACCGGCAAATCGACCCTCCTGAACGTCTTCTCCGGCGAGGTTCCCACCGACAGCGGTACCGTGGCGATCGAAAAGGGCGCCCGCCTGAGTGTGCTGCTCCAGGAGGCGCGCGGTGAGCTCACCGGAACCGCGCGGGAAGAGGCGGTGCACCGCGCGGGGGACGGCCCTGACCGGTTGCTCCGGGTGGAGCAGTACCTCACGCGCCTGGGAGTCGACCCGGAGGCGGTCCTCCCGGAAATGTCGGGAGGGGAGCGGCGGCGCGTTCTGCTTGCGGCGGCGTTGGCCGCCGATTGGAACGTGCTGCTCTTGGACGAGCCCACCAACCACCTGGATATCGACTCCATCGAATGGCTCGAACGTACCCTCCTCACGGAGACGCGCTCCCGGGAGCGGGCGGTGATCTTTGTCAGCCACGACCGCGCCTTCTCCCGCCGCGTGGCCACGCGGGTGGTCGCCTTGGACCGCGGCCGCCTGTACAGCTTCCCTGGAGACTACGACACCTTCGTGATGCGGCGCGACGAGGCGCTGCAGGCTGAGGCGCGGCAGGAGGCGGAGTTTGACAAGAAGCTCGCCGAGGAGGAAGCGTGGCTCCGGCGCGGGGTCAAGGCGCGGCGCACGCGCAATGAGGGCCGCGTCCGGGCACTGCAGGAGATGCGCGCCCAGTATCGCGCCCGCAGAACGGCGCAGGGCACGGCGCGCATGGCGATCGCCTCGGCAGAGCGATCCGGTGACCTGGTAATCAAAACCACGAACGTGCACTTCTCTTGGGATGACACTCCCCTGGTGCGGGGGCTGGAGACCACGATCCTCAAGGGTGACCGCGTGGGCATCGTGGGACCCAACGGCTCCGGCAAGACGACGCTCCTGCGGCTACTCTTGGGCGAACTCACCCCGCAGGACGGAACTGTCCGCCACGGTGAGGGGCTCAAGGTGGAATATTTCGACCAGCTCCGGGGTCAGCTCGATCCGGAAGAGACGCTCTACGACGCCTTTGGTCAGGGATACGATACGGTGGAGGTGGACGGACGTCGGCGCCACGTGCTGGCGTACATGCAGGACTTTCTCTTTGACCCGGACGATCGCAATCGACCGGTACGGACACTCTCCGGGGGCGAGCGGAATCGGGTGATCCTGGCGCGGCTCTTCGCCCGCCGTTCCAACGTCCTGGTGTTGGATGAGCCTACCAACGACCTGGATCAGGAGACGCTGGAACTGCTGGAAGAGCTCCTGGCGGACTACCCGGGAACGATCCTCCTGGTGAGTCATGACCGTGATTTTCTCGACAACGTGGTCACCGATTGTCTGGTGCTCACCGGCGAGGGCACGGTGGAAGAGCACGCCGGTGGGTACTCCGACTGGAGCCGCCGGTATCATGAGCGGCAGGCCGCGGAACCGGCGACCGCGCCGGCACCCCAGAAGGAGCCCGTCCCTGAGCAACGTCCGCGCCAGCGGGAGCGCCGCCTCTCCTACCGGGAGCAACAGGAGCTCGATACGCTGCCGGACCGCATCGAGGAACTAGAGGCGGAGCAGGCCCGCGTCAATGCGGAACTCTCCGACCCGGCGCTGTACCAGTCGGACGACGGATCCCGCACCAGCGTCCTCACCACGCGCCTCAGCGAGCTGGAGCAGGCGCTGAGCGACGCGTACGACCGCTGGGAAGAGCTCTCGCAGCTGGCGTAGCGCCGGGTCCGGTTCTCACCACCCCCACGGCGGCGGTAGTCCCCGCGGACCTGCCCCCGGCGATACACACATTGCTCGGATTCCGGTAGGATGTGGGTGAAACATGACACGAGAAGAAGAAATCCAACGGCGACGGACGTTCGCCA
>JAWOCO010000327.1:0-7104 GCA_046483765.1 Alkalispirochaeta sp.
AAGGCGGTGATGTACGCCGTGAGTTCCGGTTTCGGCCTCTTGATGCTCATGCATTTGCGTTTGCAGAACCTGCACGGCTTCATGCCATGGTTGCCATGGGTCACAATGGGAGCGTTTCTCGTAGCGGTTCTGTTGGCGTGGGGCAGCTTCATTGACTACCTGATTATTCTCCGACGGCACTACGCAAACAAATAGGAATAGCCTACATAAATGTAGGTTACAATCTTCTCTCGTTCATCCATGTAAATAAAGCCCGAAATTTCTTCCGAATCGTGACCTTTTTCCGGGAAAGGGGTTTACACGTGCAGGTAACTTCTGTATTTTAGCCCACATAAATGTAGCAACCAAGCAGAAAGGCCACCGAATAGTGGACCAACAGGGAGGAAAGATGAGTAAGATGAGCCCCAAGGATGTGCTCGACCTGATTAAGAAAGAGGAAGTCAAAATTGTTGACCTCCGCTTCATGGATTTCCCGGGAATGCAGCAGCACTTCTCATTGCCGGTGAGTGAGATCGATGAAGACAGTTTTACCGACGGTCTCGGCTTTGACGGATCCAGTATTCGCGGATGGCAGACGATCAACGAGTCGGACATGATCGTGAAGCCCCAGGCACACACCGCCTTTATCGACCCTTTTATGTCGGTAAAAACGCTGGTGATGACCTGTAACATTGGTGACCCCATCACCGGTGAAGACTACACGCGGGATCCGCGGAATATCGCCATGAAAGCGGAAAACTACCTCAAGAGCTCCGGAATCGGTGACACCGCCTTCATTGGTCCGGAAGCCGAGTTTTTCGTCTTCGATGACGTCCGGTACGACCAGAACGAGCACAGTGGCTATTACTTCGTCGACTCCGTTGAGGGACGCTGGAACTCGGGCCGCGATGAAGGGCCCAACCTGGGATACAAGCCGCGCTACAAGGAAGGTTACTTCCCGGTCCCACCCAGTGACAGCCTGCAAGACTTGCGTTCCGAGATGGTCGTGCTTATGGAGCAGATCGGGCTTACCGTGGAAGCGCACCACCATGAGGTAGCCACCGGTGGACAGTGCGAAATCGATATGCGTTTTGCGCCGCTTCTGGAGATGGCCGACAACATGACCAAGTACAAGTACGTGGTCAAGAACGTTGCCCGCCAGGCAGGTAAGACGGTGACCTTCATGCCGAAGCCCCTGTTCATGGATAACGGTTCCGGTATGCACACGCACCTGTCCATCTGGAAAGACGGCAAGAACCAGTTCTTTGGTGACGGGTATGCAGGACTCTCTCAGACCGCGCTGTACGCGATCGGCGGGCTGCTGAAGCACGCCCCGGCGATTCTGGCGTTCACCAACCCCACCACCAACAGTTACAAGCGCCTCGTTCCGGGGTATGAGGCACCGGTGAACCTGGCGTATTCCAGCCGAAACCGAAGTGCCGCCGTGCGGATTCCGATGTACTCCACCAGTGAGAAGGCCAAGCGCTTTGAGTTTCGCTGTCCCGATCCCTCGAGCAACCCCTATCTGGGCTTCAGTGCGATGCTCATGGCCGCCATCGACGGGATTCAGAACAAGATCGATCCCGGTGATCCGCTGGACCGGAACATCTACGACCTCAGCCCGGAAGAGGCCGCTCAGGTGCCCACCACTCCCGGAAGTCTCCGAGAAGCGCTGGATGCCCTGGAACAGGACCACGAGTTCCTGCTCAAAGGTGATGTGTTCACCGCAGACGTGGTGGAAACGTGGATTGCGTACAAGCGGGAAGCGGAAGCGATGGCGCTGGATCTACGGCCCCATCCGTATGAGTTCGCGCTGTATTACGACATCTAATTACAGGAAATTAAAAAGGACGGTCCTCGTGAGGGGCTGCCTGGTTGCGGGGCGTCGGTCGTTGATCGGCGCCCTTTTCTATTGCTCTGGATCGATCACGCGGAGGTAGTCGGCGCGCACCCGGTGCAACGTCGTTTCCAGCCGATGCAGTAGATCTTCCGGGCGCGCCTCTTCCCCCATTACCACGCGAGTGAGCTTGGCCTGCGCTTCTTGCTCCGCGGGAATCGCATGTAGTTGGCGGTCGTCATAGACTTGCAGAAAATGCTCGATTCGCCGGAGAAAGAGGTAGTCCTCGCGGAGGGCCGCCACTTTCTCAGCGGACAGCAGGCCCGCTTCCTCGAGGCGTTGCAGGGCGGAGAGGGTGTTGCCGGTGATGATCTCCGGTGACAGTCGCTGGTGAAGCATCTGCAGCGCCTGTACCAGAAACTCCACATCCCGAATTCCGCCCTCGCCATTCTTGATATCTGCCCCCACCAGGCTGCCCGCTTCGTCGGGGGCGGCGTTATGTTCCTCAACCGCCCGGGCGCGCAACCGCTGCACGGTGTGCAGTATCGCGGGCTTCCCTGCGCGCTCCCCCCGCCGGGCGATAATCGGGCGCAGGTCGCGCATGAACGTGCGTCCCAGCTCGAAATCTCCCGCCACCGGTGCCAGTTTCAGTAACGCCTGTAGTTCCCACAGGTCAGCCTCTTCGGTGTAGTACCGCTGGAGGGTAGGAACCGAATACACCAAACGTCCGGCGTTGCCCCACGGCCGGAGCCGCAGGTCCACGCGGTACGCCTGACCTTCCACGGTGAAGTCGGTAAGATCCCGCACCACCTGACGGAAGAGGCGCCCCAAGTGCTGTTCCTGGTCGGAGAGCTGCGAATCGGGCTCGTAGATCGCCAGCAGGTCGATATCGGAACTGTAGTTCAGCTCTCCGCCGCCCAATTTCCCAAAGGCCATAATCGCAAAGCGGCCCACCGGCTCCGAGCGAGCCTGGAGCACGTTCTCCACCGCGGATTGCACGGTGGCCCGGGCCAGCGCACTAATCTCCGCTACCACCACTTCAAACTCGCCTCCCAGGCAGATATCCCGGGTACCGATCCGAAGGATCTCCCGCCGGCGAAAGCGACGGAGGATGTTGAGGCGCTCCATCCGGTCATCCGTCTCGGCGAGCATTTCGGTGAGCTCCGCGGTCATTTCGCCTTGATCGCGCTCGGCGTTCACCACGGCAGGATCGCTGATCCAGGTGAGAAATGAGGGGGTACGAATCAGGGTATCGCTGAGGAACTGACTTCCGGCGAAGATCTTCACCATGATTTCCAGCCGCCGGGGCTGCGCCAGGAGCTGCGTGAAGAACGCCTCCCGATCGCCCACCTGTTCGGTAAACCGGTCCCAGTTGTTTAGGGCCATGTCGGGATCGCCGGAGCGGCGCAGATAGTCCCACGCCAGCACCGCCAGCCGGGCGAACGTCTCCCGGCGGGTACCGGCCCCCGCCATCCGACGAAGGTTGACGATGCCCCGAGCGGGATTGCGGAACCCCGCTGAGGTGAGCACCGCCGAGATTCGATCCTCGCCGATGCTATCGGAAAGCACCAGGTCCGCCGGATTTCCCAAGGTAGTGGCCGGCAGCGCGTCCTGCCCCAGGTGGCGCTCCACGAAACTGCGCACGCCGGCGGTCTCCACATCGAAGTCCACGCGCAGTTGTTCCGCGGCGGAAAAGTCGGTGCTATCACGGTACCCCATGCGCCGCGCCAGATGGGCCGCCTCGGAGCTGTCAAAGGGCGGCAAATAGAGGTCTTGGGCATTACCTCGGAGCATGCGCAGTCCGTTGATCAGGTTTCGCAGAAACCGATAGGCGCGGATCATCGCCTCCGCCTCGGTGTCATCGATCGTTCCCGTCTCCGACAACGCCCGGAGGCTGGCGTGGATTCCCGGATTCCGCAGGGCCGGCTCGTGGCGCCCCTCTTCTACCTGCAGCAGCTGCACATTGTACTCAAGGTCTACCAGCGCTCCCGGGCTGAACTTGGCGTTTACCGCACCGCCGCCGGCTTTCTGTTCCGCCTGCCGTTCCCGGAGTGACCGAATTTCCGCCACCTGGATGCTGTCACTCTCGTATACCAGTTGGTCCCGGATCGCGGTGATCCGCCGGCCGAGCTCCTGGTTTCCGGCAACGTGTCGCAAGCGAATCAGCGCCAGTCGTTCTGCACTGTGCGCCTTGCCGGTGGGACCGAAGTATTCGATGAAGCTCTCGATGTGTACCGCCCGCGGCCCGTCCTGGCCGTACGGTCGCAGCCGCAGATCAACCTCGAAAATGGCCTCCCGGCGAGATTGGATCGCATCCGTGGCGCGGCGTACCAAACGTTCAAAGAACTCCCGATTGCTCATCGCCTCACGCCGATCAGAGCCGGTCGTTTCTCCGTGGTCGCTGTAAACCACCATGAGCTCGATATCCGAGGCGTATCCCAGGGCACTCCCGCCCATTTTACCCAGGCCGAAGACCGCGTAGTCTGCCGGGAGCCCGGCGGCGCTTTGGGGCGTACCGTACTCCTCGACGATATCCTCCCAGGCCAGGTGAAAGGCTCGGTCCACCACGACCTCCGCCAGACGGGTAAGGCGGTGGCTGAGAAAGAAAAAGTCGGTATCCCGCTGCAGGATGTGGTCGGCATCGATCAGATACGACTCATGATCCTTGAACCGGTTGAGAATCGCCGTGCGCTCCTCCCATGTGTCCGCCTCACCGAGCTCGGCGTCCAGCCGCCGGCCCAGCTCATCACTGGGGGTGCTCAGGGGCGCGCGGTTGTGACGCTCGCCCAGAAGCGGCAGGAGGTTCTCATACTGGAGGCGGATAAAGTCCTCCCACAGAAAGTCACTGGCTCCCAGCAGGCGGGCGAGCTCCCGCTGCGCGTTGGGGTCCGCCAAGAGTGTGCGCAGTTGCTCGCCGCCCCCTTCCAGGGCGATCCGCCGCACCAGTTCCTCAAACCGGGTGAAGGCTCCCAGCGGATCAGCCGCCTGGTCCAGGGCGTGAGAGAACTGTTTGGTCACCAGGATCGATAGGCGGAGGCGCTCGATATCGGCCTGGCGGGTTATTGCTCCCCCCTTAATCTTCTGAATCCAGAACCGATCCCGCACCTCATCCGCGGAGGTGGCGATCTCGATGGATACGATCGATACATCCTGCAGGACGAAGGCGCTGGCCAGGGAGTACAGAAAGAATGGGGTGTCCTGGGAGGTCACCGTCACGCGGGTGAGGGGAGGTTCCTGCTCGATTTCTATCGCCACCGGAAGGAGCGGGTCCATCGAAGTTGTGTCGGTGGCGGTGATCGTGCGCGCTACTTGCTCCATCACCGTATCGCGCACGGTGGTTACGTCGGGAGGCCGGGACTGCAACGGGGAAAGTACCTGCGTCAGCGTCTGCTCCAGCGATTCCGCCCAGGAGTCGGTAACTGCATCGGGCGGCAAAAACCCTCGGAACGTGTCGATGGCGATTCCCGCGGCAGAGGTGAAGACATGACCGCTCTGGATATTGAACCGATACGAGCCGAGGATGCCGGCGAGATAGCTGAACAGCCCCGGTGCATCGTAGGTGCACACGGTGAAATGGACGACGTGGCTGTGAGGGCTGGTAGTCTCCAGGTCCGGTGCGGAGCTGTCCGGCCGCGGTAGCACCGCGTCGTGACCAAAATCGGCTACGGCAACCGGCTGTTTCCCGGAGAGTCGCTGGACCGCGCGGGCGTGGTCCTGGATCTCACTGTCGGAATAGAACTCACCATACTGCTCAGGCAGACCCTCCAGGAGCGGGCGGGCCCGGCTGAATTCCGGCGCCTCAAGCGCTTGCCTGATTCGGTTTATCAACGGTTTCGCTGGTGGCCGAAGCGGAGCTCGATGCCGATGCCGGGAGATTGCGCCCGACCCGGTACTTCTTTACGAACCCTGAAGGGCGATAGGTCATTTTGGATTGCCGGAGCCCCTCATCGCCGAGATCCTGCTCCCGGTTGATCCACTTGTAGTGGCGGGGAAGGATCGTTGCAAACGCTTTATTGATGAACTGATAGATGCCGCGATAATCGTCGAGGGCCTTTTCAAAGTGCACCACAAAACTACGTCCCTTCATCAAGGGCTCGCCCAACGTGTACGCCGCCGGCTGTTCATCCACATAGACCAGATACCCCTTGAGATCCAACTCATTGTGGAGCTCCAGCGCCTCCCGGGCGGCGGCATAATCGGCCCAATCGGTCTGGTTCTTCTGCCATGCATCGAGGATACCCACGGCGTCGGATACGTTGGCGTCGGTCAGGGCGCGCTCATCGTATTCGTAGTTATTGATGAACGCGTTTACGTGGTTGCGTTTCTTGTGAAACTTACGTCCCTGCAGATGCGCCAGGTCTTCCCGGTTGTAGAGGTAATCAAAGTTATCGCGATCCTCTTGCATCTCGTACCCAAGGCGTTCCAGGCGAATCCGGGACGCATCGGCGTGGCTTTCACTGAGTCCTTTGAGGTAGTCAAACCGTTCCATCAGTGTTGCCACCGTCTTATCGCTGGAGGGTAAGCCGCAGGGAAGCATACAGAACTCGCGGTCGTCCTTTTTACCCCGGATCAGCAGGGTATCACCGTCTACGATCGATAAATGGTAGTCATAGGTCTTGCGAAACAGGTAGAGCCCGGCGAAGGTGTATTCCGAAACGCCATCCGGCAGCATCGACAGACGGGGGTGCAGGGCATCTCGCAGGGCGAGAGCAATCGGGGCCATATCAGGATATTGGGGAATTTCCATGCCTCCAATATACGTGAACTTGCGAGCTGGAAGCAAACCCGTCTATCATAGCGCCATGAGCAGCCATCAGTATCGTGAAGAACTCACCCCCGACGTACAGGACCGCTTTCTGCGCTATGTCCAGGTACACACCACCAGCGATCGTCATGGTACGGAAACTCCTTCTTCAGCGCGTCAGTTCGATCTGGCCCGGATGTTGGCGGGAGAACTGCGATCCATGGGAGTCGAGGACGTGCAGGTGACCGAGTACTGCTACGTAATTGCCAGAATTCCCGCCTCCTCCGGCGTGGAGAGTCCCGCATTGGCGTTGCTGGCCCATATGGACACCGCCCCGGATAGCAGCGGAGAACACGTGAACCCCAAGGTTTGGGAGTCCTATGACGGATCAGCCTTGCAGATCGGCAATGGAATCGAGATAGACCCGCAGGAGTATCCCGACCTCCTGGATTTCACCGGAGACACGATTATCACCGCCGATGGGACTACCTTACTCGGGTCCGACGATAAGGCCGGCGTTGCCGAGATCATGGCCGTGGCGCAC
>JAWOCO010000337.1:0-3176 GCA_046483765.1 Alkalispirochaeta sp.
TTACTTCGCCCCGCCGTTCGAAGCAGAAATCCACGTCGAAATCGGGCATGGAGACGCGTTCCGGATTGAGAAAGCGCTCAAAGAGGAGTCCATATTTCAGCGGCTCGATATCGGTGATCTTGAGGGCGTACGCCACGATGGACCCGGCACCGGAACCGCGCCCGGGGCCCACGGGGATGTCGTTGTCCCGGGCGTACTTAATGAAGTCCCAGACGATCAGAAAGTACCCGGTAAAATCCATGGAGATGATCGTGTCGAGTTCGTAATCCGCGCGGGCGCGAATCTCATCGGTGATTGGGGTGTAGCGCTCTTTGAGCCCCTCATGGACCAGGTGCCGCAGATACTCGTCCTTGTTGGAGAAGCCCGGGGGAATCTCATACACCGGAAACTTGGGGCCCGGCAGATCGATCGTCACGGTGCAGCGGTCGGCGATCACCTGCGTGTTGGTAAGCGCCTCGGGATGATCGGCGAAAATCTCCGCCATCTCCGTCGGGGACTTCAGATAGAACTCCTCGGTGGAGAACTTAAAACGGTTGGTTTCCGCCTTTTTTCGGTTGCTCCCGATGCACAGGAGGACGTCCTGCGCGTTGGCATCGTCCCGTTCCACGTAGTGGGTATCATTGGCCGCTACCAACGGGACTCCAGACTCCGTGGAGAGGTTTACCAACATCGTATTGAGCGCCTGCTGTTCGGGAATCCTGTGGTTGCACATCTCCAGATAGACGTTTTCGTCTCCGTATACCTGGCGATACCAGGCCAGCAGTTCCCGCGCATCATCCAGTCGGTTTGCTAAGAGGAGCCGCGGAATCTCGCCGGAGATCGACCCCGTGAGGAGCAGCAGGCCCTCGCGGTACTGCTCCATCACTTCGTGGTCGATGCGCGGGCGATAGTAGAATCCCTCTAAGTAGCCCACGGAAGACAGCTTGATCAGGTTCTTGTAACCGGTTTCGTTGCGGGCCAGGAGCACCACTCGTCCGTTTCGTGAGGCTCCATCGAGTCCCGTTTTACGGTGGCGCGACTCCGGCGCCACGAAGAAATCGCAGCCGATGATCGGTTTGACGTCTCGTTTGCGGCACTCCATGTAAAAGTTGAGCGCACCGAAGAGGTTCCCATCGTCGGTGAGCGCCACCGCGGGCATTTCAAGCTCCACGGCACGCTGAACGAGCCGTTTCACGGTGGCCGCTCCCTTGAGCAGTGAAAAGTCTGAATGGTTATGAAGATGAATGAAGCCGGACACCCCTGCATAGTAGCGCCGGTGTACGAGATCCTGCAACGGCCTCCGTCGGTAGATCAGTATCGATAGGGGCCGCGGAGATCGGACTACTGCAGTTTCTGCAGAAATCCGCGAAGCCCGTTCGACGCCCGCCATCGACCCAGGTCATCGAGTTCGCTCCCAAAAAGCAGATTATCCTCGAGGGTGCCGAGGATCGTACGTCGGTCCCGCTCGGTGAGGGGAACAGCTTTACCCACGAGATCCGTCTCGGCGGCGCGGAGACGGATCTGGCGCTCGCCGTTGATCAGCAGGGCAAACCGGAACTCTTCGATTCCCGTCTTGTCCATCGAGGCCGCTCCCAGGAGGGTGAGAGACGGCCCACCGCCGGGAAACGGCTGCCCGTAGGTGTGAATCATCCAATGGGTCCAATTCCGTAACGGGATCCGCAAGCGGGTGATGATCTCGCCTTCATCGATGCGCAGTACCCCGGTGGGATCGCGGAAGTGTCCCAACGGCATCCATCGGGAGTTACCCTGACGGCGGAGCTCGATCGAAGTATCGATCAGCTGCAGGACCGCCGTCACCGGAAGGGTGGTGCCGGGAATTGCCAGAGCGCCACCCAAGGTGGCTACATTGCGAATCGGTGGTGGCCCGACGCGGTGAATCGCCTCCACCGCCACCGCCGGGAGAAACCGTTTTCCCGCGCCCAGGAGTCGCCCCGCGGGAACGGTGGAGCCGATTTCCACGTGGTGTCCCGTACGCACCACGCGCCGTAGTTCGCGGACGCTATGAATTGCCAGAATCTGGCGGGCCCGACGGGAGACCTCCGGTTGCTGGAGCCACCACGTGCCGCCGGCCCATACCGCCCGATCGGCGGTGTGTCGTAAGAGTTGGAGCGCTTCCCCCAGCGACTGGGGCACGATCACCTCGGGAAGTGGCGTGCCATCGGCGAGATCACGGCGTGCGGTGGGCCTACTTCGGGAGCTCACGGTGTTTCCTCTTATGCACCCGACCCGCCAGGCGTACGGCACGCTCAAACTCGTCCCGGCTCACGCAGCGGGTCGTCATATGGCGACTGTACTCCCGCAGTTCATCATCACCGGGGAGCGGATTCTCCCCGAGAAGCTGATAGGCGAGAAAGATCAGACCCGGCAGCGCCTCCTGGCAGCGGGTGATTCCGATCTTGTCAAAGGCGCGGTGGATGTCAAAGTACAGGGTGTCACGTTCCAGCCCGGCCAGGTCGACTACGTCTGCGCCCGCCAACCGATAGGCGGGAAGGCTGCAGGTCGCGGTGACGCGACTTCCCAGGAGGACCGTGCATTGGAGACAGCTACCGTCGCCGCACGTGCCCCGCCGTCCGTGCGCATCGCTGAGGTACTGATGCGCCGGAGTGTCGGGCACCACCTGTACCGTTTTCTCAGTTCCATTGTAGCGAAACGTTACCTCCATGTGGTCAATCCTCCTGGAGCATCTGTAAGAGTGTTGCCGGCCGCACCGGCAACGTGTCCAGATACAGACCGCTCGCCTGCGAAATGGCACTGGTTAACGCCGCCGGCACCGTGAGGAATGGAAGCTCACCGATGCCGGTGGGACCATCCCGCCGTTCCGCCGCGCCGAAGACGATACGCAGCCGTGGCGGTCTGCCACGAAAGGTGGTGCGATAGCGCCCGATCGCGCCGGGGTCGTTGACCGCCTCGTGGAGCGTCCAGTTTAGCGCCTGATAGATGCCGCGTCTCAGTTCAGCCTCCGCCGAACCGCGATCCAGAATCCGCCCGGCATACACCGAAAGCGTCACTGATTTGATGTCGATCTCCATACTGCTCGGCAGCAGGATCGCCTCTACCGCTGCGGCGCCGGCGGAGCGCATGGCGTCGGCGGGAGTGCGTACGGCCCGGCTCGTGCGGATCGTCCGGCGCACCTGGATCGGCAACGGTTCTCGAAAGCGCTGTTTTTGAATCGTCTG
>JAWOCO010000240.1:0-7883 GCA_046483765.1 Alkalispirochaeta sp.
ATTTATTTTTCCCGTTGAAAACATGCCATGGCCTCTTCAATGGCTGAGCACCATCATACCGGCGAAATATTACATCATACTGATCAAGAATATCATGATAAAAGGAACGGGATTGCTGTATATATGGAAAGAAACGCTTGTATTACTGGCTATGACGGGACTTTCATCGTGGCTTACTCCTCTTCGTTCTCAATACTTCCGGGGCTTGGGTTTCCAGATACTTACATCTACGGGTTTGTAATCGATAGCCACCTGGTCGTTGTCCAGTCCCGCCAGCGTGTGCTTCAGCCAATTGGGATCATCACGCTCCGGATAGTCATCTCGAGCGTGAGCTCCGCGGCTTTCGGTGCGGTTGGCGGCGCTGGCGGCGGTAATCAGGGACAGATCCAGCAGGTTCTCGAGTTCCATGATCTGCAGCACTTCGGAGTTGAAACCGTCTCCAGTATCCTGCACGGTGACCTCTTTGAACTCCTCCCGGAGTTTCTGGATCTCTTTCACCGCAGCGTCCATCTCATCCTGGGTACGGTAGACGCCCACCTTTTCCATCATCACTTCCTGCATGTGCTGCATGATGGGTCCCACGTGGCGACCACCCTTCCGACCACGGAGCACATCGATACGCTCGCGGGCGTGATCCGCATCGGACTCACTCACCGTTCCGTGGGAAGCGTGGCGCACGTACTCGGCGATATGCATGCCTGCCCGACGTCCGTAGACGATCAGATCCACCAGACTATTGGTTCCCAGTCGGTTGGCTCCGTGCACCGAGACGCAGGCGGCCTCACCGGCGGCGTAGAGGCCGTCGTACACCTGTTTCCCCGTATCTACGCGGCCGTCAACATCGGTGGGAATACCACCCATGGCGTAGTGAGCGGTGGGCTGTACCGGCATCGCCTCCTTGGCGGGGTCAACGCCGAGATAGGTGCGGCAGAAATCGGCGATATCGGGGATCTTCTGTTCCACCACCTCGCGGCCCAGGTGACTGGCGTCGAGCCAGACGTAATCGTCGATCTTCTTGTCGCCTCGGACGCCTTTTCCGGCGGCTACCTCCGTCATAATCGCACGACTCACCATGTCGCGGGGAGCCAGGTCTAACAAGGTCGGCGCGTAGCGCTCCATAAAGCGTTCGCCGTCCCGGTTCTTCAGAATACCGCCCTCGCCGCGGACTCCTTCGGTAATGAGAATTCCCATTCCCAGGATTCCCGTGGGATGAAACTGGAAGAACTCCATGTCCTCCATGGGGATTCCGGCGCGCGCGAGAATCGCGGGACCGTCACCGGTGTTGGCGTGGGCGTTGGAGGTGATCTTGAACATGCGTCCGAAGCCACCGGTGGCGAAGAGCACCGCCTTGGCCTTGAAGATGTGCAGCTCACCAGTCTTGAGCTCAAAGGTGACGATCCCTTTAACGGTAGTACCGTCCATGAGGAGATCCACCACCTGGTATTCATCGTAAAACTCGACGTCATTCTTCACGCACTGCTGGTAGAGCGTCTGCAGAATCATGTGCCCCGTGCGGTCCGCCGCGTAGCAGGAGCGGTGCACCGCGCCTTCACCAAAATGGTGGGTGTGCCCACCGAAGCGTCGCTGGGCGATCTTTCCGGTCTCCAGACGACTAAACGGCAATCCCCGGTGTTCCAGATCATACACCGCCCGTACCGCGTCTTCCGCCAGGATCTTGGCGGCGTTCTGATCAACCAGGTAATCGCCTCCCTTGACGGTGTCAAAGGCGTGCCATTCCGGCGAATCCTCTTCAACGTTCCCCAGTGCCGCGCCGATTCCGCCCTGGGCGGCTCCGGTGTGGCTGCGCTGCGGATACAGCTTACTCACTACTGCAGTCTTGGCGGTCTTGCTGGCCTCCAGCGCTGCGTACAGACCGGCGCCTCCGGCTCCGACGATTACCGCGTCAAATTCATGTATCAAGTTGTCCCTCCAACCGTGCGTTCTCGGTGGTGTAGCGAGCGAACTCTTCCGGCAGAGGCGCTGTGGCGGTGAATCCCTCAAATGGAAGACCGCGCCAGAGTCCCCGGCGCAACAGATCGATCAGCTGTTCCCTACCTTTGTACTCGACAACTATAACAGGGTCACTTCCCCGTTCGCAACTGAAAGATCCACCCCTTTTTCCAGAAGGTCAAAAAAAACCGGCCTGTATCAACGATACAGGCCGGCACCACACCACGGAGGTCACCATACTATCCACACCGAGGTTACCCTCAGCCCGGCGTATAGATTGACTCTAATGTTTTAACGCCCTCCTGCACCGCTTCCGCGGAGCCGTCGAGGGCTTTCTGCTCCTGCTCGGTCAGATCCAGTTCGTAGATCTTTTCCACCCCGTTGCGACCGAGGAGCACAGGTACACCCAGAAAGATATCGCGGTGACCGTACTCACCGCGGAGATAGGCGCTGGCCGCGACGAAGCGCTTCTCATCTTTAATCATCGCCTCCACCATCTTGGCGACACTCGCCGCCGGGGCGTAGTAGGCGCTTCCCTTCTTCAAATAGCTCACGATCTCCGCCCCGCCCGTACGGGTGCGGTCAACCAGTTGCTCGATCGTGGCGCCGTCCAGCAACTCCGTCAACGGGAATCCGGCCACGGACGTGTAGCGCGGCAGCGGCACCATCGTGTCCCCGTGTCCGCCGAGGACCATCGCCATTACGTCCTGCGGGAGTACCTTAAGCTTCTCCGCTATGAAGTAGCGAAAGCGGGTGGAATCCAGGATTCCCGCCATCCCCACGACCCGCTTAAGCGCAAAGCCGCTTTCCTTGAGGGTCACCATGGAAATCACGTCCAGGGGATTGCTCACCGCAATCACCAGGGCGTTGGGGGCATAGGTGGCGATCGCCTGCGCCGCCTGCTTGGCAATATTCACGTTGGTCTTTAACAGATCCATCCGATCCATCCCCGGCTTGCGCGCCATACCGGCGGTCATGACCACGACATCACTATCGGCGATCGCCGCGTAATCGTTGGACCCGACGATTTTGATGTTGTAGTTCCGGGAGGGAGCGGCATGCATGAAGTCCGCGGCTTTTCCCTGAGGCATACCGGGGACTACGTCCACCATGACGATATCGGCGATATTCTTTTCCGCAATGTAGTACACCGCAGTAGCTCCGACGTTTCCTGCGCCGATGACTGATACTTTACTCATAGCTCTCTCCTCAGGCCTTGGCGTAGATCGACGTAAGCTCGTCGGCGGATTTCTTCAGGGTCTGCACCTGATCCTGGCTCAACTTCGGTTCCAACACCCGCTCGATTCCGGTGAACCCGAGCACCGTGGGCAGACTCATGGCCACGCCCTCGATGCCATACTGTCCATCCCACACGAAGGACACCGGTAGAACTCGCTTGGTATCCCAAATAATCGCCTGCACCACGTCGGCGGCGGCGGCGGAGGGGCCATAAAAGCTGGACGAACGCTGAGACATCTCTACGATCAGATCGCCGGCGTTCCGCGTCTCATCGATCACCTGCTCCAGATGCACCTGATCCATGAGGGTGCTCACCGGAACGCCGTTGACGCGGCTGTAATCCACCAGGGGCATCATCTGATCGGAATGGCGACCGACCACCGTGGCGGTAATGTTCTCGGTAGTGATGCCCAGCTCCCGGCTCAGGGAGTAGCGAAAGCGAGTACTGTCCAGCACACCGCCGAGTCCTATTACCCGGGAGGCATCCATACCCGACTTCTCCCGAAAGCGCATCACCATCAGGTCTACCGGCTCCGTGGCGATCACCACCGTTCCCGCATAGCCCTTCATCGATTGGGCAATACCATCGATGATCTCCGCGTTCTGAGTGAAGAGATCATCCCGCTTTGCTCCGGGTTCCCGGACGGTACCGGCGGCAACCACCGCAACACTGGTATCAGTAACCTCATCCATGGAATTGGTACCGGAAATTCCGTACTGGTAGCCGCGAATCGGCGCAGCTTCCATCATATCAAGGGCCTTGCCCTGCGCCAGGCCATCCTGGATGTCGTACATTACAACGCTGCCGATGTTCTTCTCAGCAATGAAAAACGCTGTATTGGCGCCGACATTACCGACGCCGATGATCGCGATATTTGCCATTCAGCTCTCCCGTTAGTATCTGGTAGTATACGAAAGACTATTCCAGACCGGAAAGGGTTTGCTCAACAATTTTATGAGTTTTTTAAGGAGAAATACACGGCATGAGTGATCAGGCGCGTTATGAGTCAGATTCGATGGGTCAAATCGAGATTCCCGGATGGGCGTATTGGGGAGCCCAAACCCAGCGGGCAGTAGAGAACTTCGGGGTAAGCCCCATGCGGATTCCCGCACCGATGATCCAGGCGCTGGCGCTCATCAAGAAGAGTGCCGCCACGGTGAACGGCTCGCTGGGCGTTATCGACCAGGCGCTGGCCGATGCGATTATTCAGGCTGCGGAGGAGGTCCGTCAGGGTGCCTGGAACGAGCACTACCCGATCGATGTGTTTCAGACCGGCAGCGGTACCAGCTGGAACATGAATACCAACGAACTGATCGCCAACCGCGCCAACGAAATTCTGGGACAGCCCCGCGGGACGCGTAGTCCGGTACATCCCAACGATCACGTCAACCGCGGACAGTCCTCCAACGATGTGATCCCCACCGCCATCCACATCGCCAACCGGGTGGAGGCGGAACGCCTGTTGGCCGCAGTGGACCACCTGGCGGCAGCGCTCCGCCGGAAGGAGCGCGAGTTTGCTGAGCTGGTCAAGCTGGGACGGACGCACCTGCAGGATGCGGTACCGATGACGCTGGGTCAGGAGTTCTCCGGATACGCCGTCCAGATCGAAAAGGCCGCCGGTCGCATCCGTAACACCCTGGCAAACCTCGAGGAACTGGCGTTGGGAGGAACCGCGTTGGGGACAGGAATCAACTGCCATCCGGACTTTGCCGAAGCCACCGCCGCGGCGATCGCCGGAGACACCGGGATCCCCTTTCGCAGCGCCCCCAACAAGTTTGAGGCGATCGCCAGCCGGGATGCGCAAGTGGAACTGATGGGCGCCCTGAATACGCTGGCCACCAGCCTGATGAAGATCGCCAATGACTTTCGCCTGCTTGCCAGCGGCCCCCGCGGCGCCCTGGGAGAGATCGTACTCCCCAGTCTCCAACCGGGCAGCTCGATCATGCCGGGAAAGGTAAACCCGGTCATCCCGGAAATGGTGATTCAGGTGGCGGCGTATGTGAACGGCAAGACGGTAAGTGTGACGATCGCCGGACAGAATGGTCCCCTGGAACTAAATATGATGAACCCCCTTATCGCGCTGGAGACCCTCAGTTCGCTGGATATCCTGGCCAACACGTGCCGCGTCTTTGCCGATAAGGCGATCGCCGACCTGGAGGCGGACCAGGAGCGGTTGGATTTCTGGATCGAATGGTCCCTGGCACTGGTGACCCCCCTGGCCACGGAGATCGGGTATGACCAGGCATCCAAACTTGCCTACACCGCCTACCGGGAGAAGCGCAAGATCCGCGAGGTGGTACTAGAGAGTGGGCTGCTCTCGAAAGACCGCGTGGCGGAACTGCTGGATCCCAGCGGCATGGTCTAAGCGGAATCCCCCGGGAGCGTAAACACCGCCCGGCATCCACCGCCGGGACGGTTCTCCAGCCACAGGCGGCCACCGTGGGCGGTGATAATATGGCGGGCGATGGGCAGGCCCACCCCGCTTCCACCGGTAGCGCGGCTGCGGGAGGGATCAACCCGGTAGAACCGCCGGAAGACGGTCTCCAATAGCTCTTCCGGTATTCCCGGCCCTCGGTCCTCGATCGCCACCACCAGTTCAGACGGGGCTTGCCCGGCACCCCACACGGCGGACACCTCGATCGGCGAACCCGTCGGGGCGTAGGCGGCGGCGTTGCTGAGCAGGTTGTTCATTACCTGCACGATACGCTGATCATCAACGGCGATGAGCGGCAGGGAATCGGGAAGGTCCAGCGTGATCGCAACGCCCAGCGCTTCGATCCGCGGCCGGGCGCTGCGGACCGCCCGCGCGATGATCTCACCGATCGGGCCCGATTCGAAGTGCAGCGACAGACTGCCCTCATCCGCCAGAGCCAACTCCTGCAGGTCATCGGCGAGGTGGGCGAGCTGGGTAGTTTCCTCGCCAATCGCCTCCATCGCCTGCGCGGAGGAAACCAGCCCGTCACTCACCGCCTCCACATATCCCTGAATATTAGATATCGGCGTACGCACCTCATGGGCCGTGTCGGCTACCAGGGCGCGGCGCATCACCGCGGCGCGCTCCAGATCTGCGGCCATCGTATTGAACGCCGCCGACAACTGCCCCAACTCTCCCCGGTACGCGCCGGTCACCCGCGCTGAAAGGTCACCGCTTCCCGCTCTCCGGGCCACGGCGGAAAGATCACGCAGGGCTCGGGTGATCGGCCGGGACAGCACCAGGGACAGGGGAATCGCCACGAAGAGCGCCACCACCGTGCCCCACAGCAGAAGCCGATTGATCGAGGCCGCCAGCTGCTCGCGAAACCGGGTAGCCACGGTGGGCTCCGAACGGTTCACGTATACCGTTCCGAAGGAGCGCTGCGTAGCAAAGCTCTGGAGTGTGCGCTGGGGCCACTCCTGGTAGGGCGGACTCTCGCGAGCATCGGATCCGGAGTCCGCCAGGATTGCGTCTCCCTCGTCAACCACGACGATCCGCCGTCCGTAGAGCACCGCCATTTCCTCAACGAGGGACTGAATCTGGCCCCACTCCGAATCCTCCAGGTAATGGCCAACCAACCAGTGCTCGATACGGGTGAGTTCCAGCTCCGCCAGACGGTGTTCGTATACGCCGATCTCCTGATCCGCACCGGTAAACACCACCGCCACCAGCGCCCCGGTGGCAACCACGATTACCAGGACCAAGACCGTGAGAAGCTGCTGGGTGATCGTTCGATTCATGCGGACCACTCTGCCAGGCGGTACCCGACTCCGTAGACCGTCTCGATATGGTGCTCCCGACCGGCAGCGGCGCTCAGTTTCCGCCGCAGCTTGAGAATATGGACATCGATGCTCCGATCAAACCCGTCGTAGTTTTCACCCAGGGCCCGGACTACCAGCTGAGTTCGGGTGAATACCTGGCCCGGGGCCCCCATGAAGAGCGTCAACAGGCGGAACTCCAGCGCCGTCAAGTGCAGGACGGCGCCGCCCTGGGTCACCGTCTGCGTCCGGGCACTGAGCACCAGGTCACCAACGGTAAGGTCCACGGTACCCGCCGGCTCAGATGCGTCCGGAAGGCGCCGCACGGTAGCCTGGACCCGCGCCACCAGCTCCCGCGGACTGAACGGTTTGGTGACGTAGTCATCGGCACCGGCCTCGAGCCCGATAAGAATATCGCGTTCCGTGGCGCGCGCCGTGAGCATGATAATTCGGGGATCCCACTCCTCACGAATCGCGCGACAGACGGTCAGCCCATCCACCGTGGGAAGCATCAAATCCAGAACCACCAGATCGAATCGGTGGGATCGGGACAACGCCAATCCCTCCGAGCCGTCGGCGGCGGTGTATACCTGAAATCCGGCGTGGGTCAGATACAGGGAAAGGAGGTGGGTCGTCTTGGGATCATCCTCGACGATGAGGATCTGTTTGGGGCTCACTGTTCGGCTCACTGTTCGGCGCGTCACTAATTCACTGATAGATTCAAAGATACCGCGGGAGATAGTCCGCGTGTCGTGATTTCGGGATCAAAGCGGGATCAAAGCAGGATCGAAACAGGATCGTCACATTTGATACGCACTATAGGAGTCACAGGAGGCTCAATATGAGCAAAAAAGGAAAGATTATTGGAGCGATCGTTGTGGGCGTAGCCGTTGTGGCCACCCTGGTGATTCGCGGAAACAGCGAAACCGCAGTATCCAACGAGCGCTTGCAACTGGAGATC
>JAWOCO010000050.1:0-4668 GCA_046483765.1 Alkalispirochaeta sp.
GCCTTCTTGGCGTCGGCTCCCTCTAAGGCGCCCACCGAGAGTGTTTCATCGTGGTCGAGCCGAGTCTGGGTGATGTAAATCAGCACCACGCCGACAAGAATTCCGGCGATCGTGCGCCAGAGGCTGTAGTTTAATCCCTCATAGATGAGATTGAAGCTCGCCGCTGCCATGATTCCGGCGGCGAACGCTCCGGCAAGGCCCAGGACGCGTCGGGAGAGGTCCTTCTTGATCATGAAGGGAATGGCCCCGAGGCCGGTGGCCAAGGCGGTGATCATTGCATAGACAAAAACTGTCATTACTGGCGGCAGATCTACGACTTCCATGTTTTATTGGCTCCTCATAATTCATAATCGTAACGATTCTTAATAATGACCGTCAACCGTAAACTGCGGGCGTATCGTCGGTTCCACCTTCTCGGTGGGGATGTGTGCTGCAGATAGACTGTTTCACGTACTGCTCAGTGTAGCGCAAACCGTGCGTGACCGGGAGAGGGAATCCACGTTGATCTGATCGAATCCAGCGGATGTGGTTATGGCAAACGCTCATCATCTACGAACCGTCCCAGAGACTCGCCGCCGCGTATCGCCGCCCGGAGCTCTGCTTGCAGCTCATCGAGATGGGTGAGGCGGGAGGCGAGCTTCTCCTCTGCAGTAGTACGCTCACGCACTTCACAGATACCGCCGTTGGTCAGGACCAATCGGCGTGGTGCCGTGAGCGCCAGCGACGGATCGTGGGTCGCCACCAGCACGATCTTCTCCGCGCCTTGCAGGAGTCGAATCGCCTGGTGACGATCGATTCCGGCGTTTTCAATTTCGTCGATGAGAATAATGGGGGAGGACGAAAGTAGTGCCGTATCGGCGATCATGAGCGCCCGTGATTGGCCGCCGCTGAGCTCGGTGAGCTGACGGTCTTCCGCGAGCGGCTCTCCGGTGAGCCGGTTGGCGCTGTCGATGATCTCCGTGAGGCGCTGCGGGGTAAGCGCAGCGCCGCGACTCTCGGCGTGCAAATGGAGAAACTCGCCCACCGTGGCGTCCATGACAAAGTTCATATTCTGCGACAGCTGAGCCACCATGCGCCCGCCGCCGGAGTAGCGGCCGGAGAGATCAGGGGCCTCCCCGTTGACCAGCACCGAGCGCCCGGTGGGAGTATCTGAGCGCGCCAGCCATTCGATATCCGCCAACAGACGGCTTTTGCCGCTGCCGGTGGCGCCTACAACGCACACCACATCTCCCGCGGTAAAGGTAAGCCGGGAGAACTGTTCCGGAGCTCGACTTTTGTCGTGACCCGGAAGAATCGTCAGTGATTCGATGGAGGCCGCCGGCGGGGTGGCGGGGGCATCGTCGTCCATCAAGGCCGCCAGCGCTTCTTGCGTCGAGGGAGTGCTCATGGGGAAATCTCCGGAGTGGTCAGATTCAGGGTGGTAACGTTGCCGATCTGGTGGTCCGCACCGATCCGCTGTTCACCGAGACAATAACTACAGACGGCGCTGGGCATCGGATAGCGCAGGCGCGATCCCGTGACGGTAGCCTGTTCCGGCGCCTCGTCCCGCAGGAGGCGCGCGAGCTCGAAGGCTCCCTGGCCGTTGAGTCCGTTCACCGGCAGGATGCGCGCTCGCGGGTTGGCCTCGTGCACGCGGGAGGAAAAGACTTCCCGTTCCGCCTGACTCACTACATCGCCCTTGGTTACCACCACCACATCCGCGGTGCGCAGCATGGGCCCCACTTTCCGGGGCGCGTTGATACCACTGAGTACATCGATCACCGCCACCGCCATGACATCCTTAATGTGCGGGGAGCACCGGTTACAGAGGCCGGCGGACTCGGTGAACAGCACCGATACCGTCTGCTGTTGTCCCCAGGCCACCGTTTCTTCAATGTTACTGGCGAAATAGTGGTCGGGGCAGATCGATCCGGAGAGTCCCTTCTGTACGGGAATGCCCACGCGGGCATAGCGTTCGTCGTCGTCGGTGCTGAGACAGTCGAACTTGACTACCCCGCCGGTTACCTCCATCCGCTGCAGTTCAAGAACCGTTTTCAGGATGACGGCGGTCTTGCCGCAGGCCGGCGGACCCGCGACGGTAATCAGTTTCATACCACCACCGCCTGGTGGCGTTCGGCGATGATGCGCTCGAAGGTGTCGGTGGTGCGCTGTAGGGTATCCGGAAGGTCGTCGGAGAGCAGCTGATCCCAGCCGGGCCATTGCAGCGGATGTTCCTCGGGGGCAAAGTCACCGTTTTTCGGGTGCGTGCTGGGAAAGAGTCCCAATTTGCTCAATACGCGGCTCATCGACTCCCCGGCGATCGTATCGATCAAGGGTTGTATTTCGGGGCGGTCCCGACGCGTTACGAGCAGGATGGGAGCTGCCAAGGCGCCGTCCTCCGGCCATACAGGAATCAGGGGACTCGACTCAGTAATCGTCCGGGTGAAAAAATAGGGCATGATCGTGATCAGCGGCTGACCGCCAGTCGCACCGCCGATCGAACCGCCAGTGGCACCGCCAGTCGCACCGCCGGGCGGGTCGGCCGTGCGGGCACCTGCCACCATCTGCGCCGGGTGCATCTGCTGGAACATGTTCCGAGCCAGCTGTTCTACGCCGGACATGCCGAACGAGCGGTGCACTCCCAACAGCAGCGCGTCAAAGAGATCAAAATCCCCCACCGGCAGCGCCAGGCTATTTTCAAACTCCGGGGTGAGCACCTCGGCCCACGTTTTCGGAACGGGACGATCTCCCAGGAGCGTTCGATTTACCATAAACACCGCCGGCACCACGCCCACCACGGAGAAGCGGTGCTCCGGGTCTTGCAGGTCATTGGCGCGGGCGAAGGCGTTCATCTCTTTCCAGCCGGTACGATCAGCAAACGCTCCCTCCGCTCGCAGCCGTCGAAATCGATGGTCGGTGAAGAACAGTCGGAATCCCGCGGAGAGGAATACCTCCGGCAGGTCCTGTGCCGTTGGATGGTCGCCGAGGTTTTCCTCCATCCACTCCGTTCCGGTGTAGGCTGCCTGCAGGTCGAACTCGACGTCGATGCCGGTGGTGGTGGTAAATTGCTGCGAGGCGGACTCCATCACCTGGGTCATGGGAACGCGAATGGGACAGGGGACAAGTCCCATGATGCGCACGGTGTTGGACCGGTGCCCGGAGGCCGCGCTGCCGGCGGGAGCCTCACCGGTGGCGGCGCCCTCACCATCCAAACCGATTCCCCTGCGAATCCGGGATAGAAACTCCTGCGCATCATATCCCCGGGCCAGGGCGGCGGCTTCAATAGTGATCGAAGATCCGAACTGCCGCCGCAGCGCTGGGTCCTCCATGCGACGGAATCCAGATGTCACCAATATCGAAATCGCCTGCGGATAGGCCTCGGTCAGGTCGAAGAGGGTCGTGCTCTCGTCTATCATCATGGGAGTACGTTACACTGCGGCTGGAATGTACGAATTGATCGAGGTCAAGTATGCCTGACTTTTTCGGAGATCTCACGGCACGCTCCCTGGAAATGCTGCAGGAGGTGGAGGGTAGGCGCACGGTCGCCGCCGGAGCGATGCTCTTTCTCGAAGGTGAGGAGGGAACTACCGTCTATCGGTTGCTCTCCGGCTCGATCAGACTCTTCCGCAGCAGTCCCGATGGGCGCGAAGTGACGATTCACATGGTGGAAACTGGGGATCTTTTTGCGGAGATCGTACTCTTCGAGCGCGACACCTATCCCGTGAGTGCCGTAGCAGTGGAAAACTCTCTGGTGGCGGTGATCCACCGTGATCGCATCCGCCGCCTCATGGCGGACGAGGGGTTTCGCGATGATTTCCTGAAAAACCTGGTGGGCAAGATGCGATTCTTGTCGCAACAGCTCTACGTACTTACCACCATGGACGTCAAGGATCGGCTAATCCGTTTTCTGGAAGTGCGCTATGGCCGCCGATCGCAGATCACCTCGGAGCTATCAAAAAAAGACACCGCCGCCGCCATTTCGGTGAGGCCGGAGACCCTCTCCCGAACCCTGGCTCAGTTGGAAGAGGATCATTTGGTCACCTGGAAGGGTTCCGAAATCAAAGTTGCCCCGGATCTATGGGATACAGTGGGCTGACACGGGGGCGGTGCAACAGGAATGTGTATACACCCTCAGCTGCCTCGCTGGGAGCCACGACTGATCCGAGTTGTGGCGGCCCCGCCGGTGGGTTTGCCGCTACTTCCTGAGGCGCCGCCTTTCACGGAGTCTCGCATAAACCGGGAGCCGCTGCGGTCGCGCTTCTGCGGGTTGCCCGTCGCTCCGTCCTGCGCGGCGTCCTCACCATCGGTGGCTTCCTCCGCGGCGGCTTCCGCTTTCCGCGCTTCCGCCGCTTCCGCCAGGGCTTGGGCCTCGGCGCGGCGGTCTTCTTCGTAATGGCAGTGTTTGTATTTCTTTCCGCTGCCACAGTGGCAGGGCTCGTTGCGTCCAAGTTTCATAGGAGCTCCTCTGTATTGTCTAGTGAGAATACACCTATCTGGTAGGGTTTGTCTCTCGGAGGCCGGCAGCCATGTGGTGCTGCCGGCTTTGAAAACGGGCGGACCAGAGCCTTCGGTTCGATCTATCGAATCCGGCGTTCAGCGGTTCTCCTGCAGCTCGCTGACAAAGTCATAGGGGTAGGCCGGACCGGGCTCGCTGGCGCGAGTGAGGAGTTGCATATCCGCCGGCGAGAG
>JAWOCO010000074.1:0-7421 GCA_046483765.1 Alkalispirochaeta sp.
TGGAACTGGAGGCGGACATCTCCCGATCCTGTAACTGGTCCGGATTCATACCGAGGCACATGGAACACCCCGCACCGCGCCATTCGAACCCGGCGTCACGAAAGATGTCCGGCAGTCCTTCACGCTCAGCCTGAGCGGAAACCTGCTGCGACCCGGGCACCACGAACGCGCGCACCCCCTTGGCAACCTTATGCCCCTTGAGGATTCGCGCCGCCTCCCGGAGATCGCTGATCCGTCCGTTGGTGCAGCTTCCCAGAAAGGCCACATCGATCTTCTTACCCTTGATCGGCTCCCGTTCCGAGAAACCCATGTGTTTCAGCGCTTTTTCCGCAGTCTCCCGTTGTTCTTCGTCCAGATCACTGAGCGACGGAATCCGGTCGTCCAGCGAAATCGCCTGTCCCGGGGTGATTCCCCAGGTGACCATGGGGCGCAGGGTATTGGCATCCAGCTCATAGACATCGTCGTACTCCGCGTCGGGCCCACTGGCAAGGCTGCGCCAGAACTCCACCGCTTCGTCGAACGCTTCACCCTTGGGCGCGTACTGCCGACCTTCCACGTAGTCAAAGGTGGTCTGGTCGGGATTTACGTATCCTACCCGGGCGCCGCCCTCGATGCTCATGTTACAGATCGTCATGCGCTCTTCCATGCTCAGGGCGTGAATCGCCTCACCGTTGTACTCGTAGGCGTATCCGATTCCCCCGTTGACGCCGAGGTCGGCAATGATCTTAAGAATAATATCTTTGGCGTACACGCCGGGCTGCAGCTTTCCGGTGACGTTAATCTTACGCACCTTGGGCCGACTCAACGCCATCGTCTGCGTGGCCAGCACATCCCGAATCTGCGAGGTTCCGATACCAAATCCGATCGCCCCGAACGCGCCGTGGGTGGAGGTATGGCTGTCACCACAGGCGATAGTCATCCCCGGCTGAGTCAGACCCAACTCGGGCCCGATGATGTGGACGATACCCTGGTGGTCGGTATGCAGGCCAAAAAACTCGATTCCGTGTTTTTCAGTGTTCCGCTCAATTGCCTGCATCATCTCCTCGGCGAGACGATCCTTAAAGGGCCGCTCCTGACTGGCGGTAGGAACGATATGATCCACCGTAGCAAAAGTGCGGTCCGGGCGATGCACTTTCAGCCCGCGTTCCTCCAGCATCTGAAACGCCTGGGGGGAGGTGACTTCATGAATCAGGTGCAGGCCGATCAACAGCTGATCCTGTCCTGACTCAAGTGTCGTCACTTTGTGCATATCCCAGACGGTGTTAAACAAGTTTCTCTTCATGCGTAGATCTCCGTTTCCGTTATGCGGTCTTTTCGCTACCGCGCGCCATCAGTACTTTACCGGTACGTACCAGTTCCAGAATAGTATATCCCTGGAAGACGTTAATCACGCTATCCAGTTTTTCGCTCGAGCCCGTCACCTGAATGGTGATGCTCGTCTCGTCAATATCGATCGTATCGCACTTGAGTGCGTAGGCCAGCTGAAGCAGTTCGCTACGCTGCTCATCGGCGCAGGATAGCTTGATCAACGCCAATTCGCGCTGGATGATGTTTTCCCCGGTACGGTCGGAGGCGTGTACCACGTCGATCAGCTTATTCAGCTGCTTGAGGATTTGGTCCAGCGTCTTCTCATCCCCGGAGGCCACGATATTCATCATGGAAAAGTTGGGATCACTGGCAGCCGATACCACAAGGCTATCGATATTATACCCGCGCCGCGCAAACACCAGCGAAATCCGAATCAGCACATCCGGCCGGTTTGCCACCAGCAGGCTGATCGTATGCTTGCGATATCCCGTTTCCTTTTGGGCCACGTGGGCCATACTCATGTTGCTCATCAGGTACTCCCCACCGGCTTCGCCAGCTTTTTCTTTGGTGCTTCCGTCAGCATATCAGAATATGATGCTCCCGAGGGAATCATCGGGTAGACGTTGTCTTCTTTGGCCACTTCCACGTCGATCAGGCAGGGACCCTCATTGTATTCCAGAGCTGAGCCGATCACCCGCTTCACGTCGGCGCTGCGGCGAAGTCGAAAACCCTTCACACCAAAGCTCTCGGCGAGCTTCACGAAATCCGGATTTCCATGCATATCAACCCCGGACAACCGGTTTTCGAAGAAGAGCTCCTGCCACTGGCGGACCATTCCGAGGTACGCGTTGTTGATAATGATGATCTTCAACGGCAGTTTGTTAATCACGGCCGTGGCCAGTTCGTACATCGTCATCTGAAACCCGCCGTCCCCGAGAATCGCTACCACCGTATCGTGGGGGTGCGCAAACTGCGCGCCGATCGCGGCCGGGAGCCCGAACCCCATCGTACCAGCTCCACCACTGGTGATCCACTGAAAGCGGTGGTCGATGAGATAGTACTGCGCCGCCCACATCTGATGCTGTCCCACATCGGTGGCCACATAGGCGCGCCCTTCCGTCTGCCGATAGATCTCGTCCAGGACGTGTTCCGCCTTTAGTTTCCCGCTCTTCTTGAACTTCAGTGGATACTCCCGACGCCACAGCTCGACCTGTCCCAGCCAGTCCGCCGTGTCTCCCGGCTCACATACTGCGGCGATTTGATCAACCACCAGAGCGGCGTCGCCTTCAATGGCCAGATCCATGGGCAGTACCTTCTGAAACTCCGCGGTATCGACATCGATATGGATCTTTTCCGCATTGGGACAGAAGCGACTGGGATCCCCTACGATACGATCGTCCCAACGGGACCCGATCGACATAATGAGATCGCAGTGTTCCACTGCGCGGTTGGCGTAAGCTGTTCCATGCATTCCTAACATTCCCAGAGAGAGCGCATGGGATTCGGGAAAGCCTCCCTTTCCGAGGAGGGTGTTTACCACGGGTATCTGCATCTTCTCCGCCAAATAGGCGATCGCCTTTTCCGCACCGGAAATCACCGCGCCGTGACCAACAAGGAGCACCGGCTTTCGCGCGCGGCCGAGTTTGCGCGCCGCCTGCTCAACCAAGACCGGATCACCGTCACCGGGAAGATGGTAGCCGGGCAGCTCAAACGTCTCGGTGTAGTCGGTCTGTACCCGGGCGCTGGAAACATCTTTAGGGACATCGATCAGCACCGGCCCCGGGCGCCCCGTCTGGCAGATGTGAAACGCCTCTTTCATAATCCGCGGCAGGTCTTGCGCGTCTTTCACGAGGTAGGAGTGTTTCACCACCGGATACGAGATTCCCGATACATCGGCTTCCTGGAACGCATCCATGCCGAGATTCCACGTCGTCTGCTGTCCCGTGATGATGATCATCGGAACCGAATCCATTTGCGCGGTGAGAATTCCCGTGATGGTGTTGGTTGCGCCAGGTCCCGATGTGACCAGAACCACCGCCGGTTTTCCGGTGGCCCGGGCGTATCCATCGGCCATGTGGGTCGATCCTTGTTCGTGCCGGGTTAGTACGAACTGTACCGGTGAGTCCACAATCGCGTCAAAAATGGGGATAGCAGCCCCCCCGGGATAGCCGAAGATGTATTCGACTCCGTGGTGATGGATCATGTCAACGATGATCTCTGCACCGGTCTTATCATACATACAGTAACTCCTCTGTTTTATTCTAACCCTCATATTTTCACTCTGAACGGGCAAAGTCAAGCTCTCAGCGCGTTGCGAGAGGATTTTCTTCGTATTTCCAGGCTAAATCTCAAATGTATTCTTGAATTCATAGGATATATTACACAATCAATCAGGCAAAAATGCATCGTCAACAGAGAACGCCGGTTATTTTTTACAAAACGAAGACATACATTGCAGATCTGGGGTACTTTGTTTGTTGTGCAGATCTTTAGTACTTTGCACGCATCCTATGAGGAAGGGAGCGTCCTATGGAAACGGCAGCGGTACATCGTGAAACCTTTAGGCAGGGGAGTAAGACCTACTTTAACTCGACCCGCTTTTTCCCCGAGCCGATCAGATCCGATGTGTTTCTCCTCTACGGGTTCGTCCGGGTCGCCGATAACTACGTCGATGCAGTTCCCCAGGATGATATGGGATTTGAGCAAATGGTCCGCGCGTACTACGCGGCATTGGAGGGGACCCCTGCCAACGATCCGATCATCGATGGCTTTGTCGACCTTTCGCGACGCTACGATTTCGATGAGCGGTGGACCGAAGCGTTCCTTAAGGCGATGCGCATGGATCTCTATAAGCCGGTTCACGCCACCTTAGAAGAGTCCATCGAGTACATGTACGGGTCCGCCGAGGTGATTGGTCTCTTCATGGGGCGCATCATGGGGCTCTCCTATGAAGCCTCGGACGCTGCGCGGCTGCTGGGGCGCGCCATGCAGTATATTAACTTCATCCGGGATATCGCGGAGGACAACACCTTTGGCCGTATCTACTTACCGATCTCCGAGACGTCGCTGGTCGATCTGTCGCAGGCACAGGCGGAGGCAGACCCTGACGAGTTTCGCCGCTTTATCCGTGCCCAGTTGGAACGGTACATGCACTGGCAAGCCGAGGCGGAAGCGGGATACGGGTTGATCCCCCGGCGCTACCGCATTCCCATCAAGACTGCCGGCGACATGTACAAGTGGACCGGCCATGTGATCGACCAGGACCCCTTTGTGGTGTATCAGCGCAAAGTGAAACCCCGACGGCACCGAATCGTGCTCTCCGGCCTCCTGAATGCACTCACGTGCTGAAGGTACATGAAAAGGAACCTATGAACACCCATCTCACCGAGGCTCGCCGCTACGTTGCAACACACCTGGCCGACTACATCGATACTGCCCGCACCCAGACGCTGACCTTTGCCCCGTGGGGCGAAGACGTGGCCACGCGCCTGACTGAGTACTCCTTACGCGGCAAAATGATCCGGGGGGCGTTGGTTGGGTTCGCCTATCGTCTATTCCTGCCGGAGGGCGACCTGCCGCCGGCGTGCGTCGAGGCGGGGGTAGCGATGGAACTGCTCCAGTCATTCCTGCTCATCCACGATGACATCATGGACCAAGACGAACTGCGCCGTGGCGGACCGGCTATCCATAGTCAGTACGCCGCGATCGCACCCGATCGGGAGCGCGCCGCCCAATACGGCCTGTCCATGGGCGTATGCGGTGGAGATATTTCCGCCTTTCTCGCAATGGAACGCTTGGCCACGATGGACGCCGATGAATCCATGCGCAACCGCATCGTCGCTCTGGTGGCCCGGGAGATCAGCCTGGTGGGGCTCGCCCAGATGCAGGATGTTCACCACGGCTACGTGGAAGACGCCCCGGACGCCGAGATCCTCAAGGTCTACACCTATAAGACCGGGCGCTACACCTTCAGCCTGCCCCTGATGATCGGGGCGATCCTGGCGGGAGCTGACGAGTCGGCGATCCAGGGGCTCGCCCGTTTCGGCGAACAGGCGGGGAGGATCTTCCAGATTCGCGATGATCAGCTCGGCCTGTTCGGTTCAGGGAGTGATATCGGTAAACCGGAGGGCAGTGATATCCGTGAAGACAAGAAGACGCCCTTTCGTAACGCCCTGATGCGGCTCCTCCCGGCGGATGCCCCGGTGCGGCGCGCCTTCGGAGCGAACTCACTTACCGCCGCCGACGTGCACGCGGTGCGGGTAGCGCTCGAGGAATACGGTATTCAGGCTGAAGTTGACCGCCAGGTCGCTGCAGACGAGCAGGCCGCACGGCAGGAAATCGCCGCCTTAGCCCTGGAGCCCCAGGGAACGCGCGCGCTTGAGGAACTGCTCGAATACAACTTGAATCGTACGGTGTGAGAGAGATTGTCAGCGAGATCGGATCGAGAGGGCGCGGCTGATCCGGCAGATATCGCGCTGCTCGGCCCGGTCCTACCGCTCGCCGCGAATCATCTGCAAGAAGTGGGTGTGAATGCGGTAGTCGCCGGTGAGCTCCGGGTGAAAACTCAGCGCCAAGAGGGAACCCTGCTGCACAATCACGGGACTTTCTTCGAATCGGGCGAGCACCGTCACCTCAGTAGCGACGCTGGTGATCCGTGGTGCCCGAATGAAGACCCCTGTCACCGGCTCGGTGCCCACCACGGGAACCTCGAGAGACGCCTCAAAACTGTCCACTTGCCGTCCGTAGGCGTTGCGCTCGATATCTATATCCATCACGCCCAGCCGCACCTGGTCACTGTGGGCGATTCGTTTCGCCAGGAGAATCGCTCCGGCACAGGTGCCCATTATCGGCACGCGCTGCGTCTTCCGCAGCTCCTGCACCGCCGCCAACACCCCGAAGCGCTCCATGAGCATTCCGATCGTGGTACTCTCACCGCCGGGAATCACCAGCCCGTCAATACCGGTGAGTTCGTCCGGACGGCGCACCGGCCGCGGCTGCACGCCGAGTTCGCGAAATACGGATATGTGTTTACTGAAGTCGCCTTGGAAGGCGATCACTCCCACCGTGAGCATGATAGATGTTCCTGCGGTCCCCATTCCTTCCGCGCTACTCCGGCGGCCCGAAGACCGCCGGAGTCAGGTAACCAGCGGTCTACCAGCCACGTCCGGCAAGACGCTCTTCCTGCGCCATGCCGGAGACGTTGATACCGGTCATCGGCTCACCGATCTTCCGTGAGATTTCCACCAGCTTCTCAGGATCATCCCAGGAGGCCACGGCATCCACGATCGCTCGGGCCCGGCGTTCCGGATTGTTAGACTTAAACACTCCCGATCCCACGAAGACCGCCTGCGCCCCCAGTTGCATCATGAGCGCGGCATCGGCGGGAGTCGCCACGCCACCGGCGGAAAAATTGGGCACGGGAAGCTTGCCCGTCTCAGCCACCTCGGCGACCAAGTCGTAGGGAGCCCCAAGCTCCTTAGCATGGGTCATGATCTCATCGGAAGAGATGTTCCGCAGGGAGCGGATCTCCTGGGTCACGGTACGCAGATGGCGCACCGCCTCCACGATATCGCCGGTACCCGCTTCACCTTTCGTGCGAATCAGCGCGGCGCCTTCCCCAATGCGTCGCAGCGCTTCACCGAGATTCCTACATCCGCATACGAAGGGCGCCTTATACCCGTGTTTATCCACGTGGTACTGATCGTCGGCGGGGGTAAGCACCTCGCTTTCATCGATAAAATCCACTCCCATCGCCTCGAGAATGCGCGCCTCTGAGATATGTCCGATTCGGCATTTGGCCATGACCGGGATCGATACGGTTTTCTGTATCTCCATGATTTTCAAAGGATCGGACATTCGCGCCACGCCGCCCTGAGCACGGATATCTGCGGGAACTCTCTCGAGAGCCATTACCGCTGCGGCGCCGGCATCTTCAGCTATTTTTGCCTGCTCGGCGTTTGTAACATCCATAATGACTCCGCCCTTGAGCATCTCCGCCAAACCAACTTTGTTGCGCCAGGTTGACGTCTGCCGGGCAGACCAAGTATTGTCACTCATTTTTAACCATCCCGAACGTAAGATTCTAGCTGAAATTATGTCAGAAATGTTAGAAA
>JAWOCO010000123.1:0-2699 GCA_046483765.1 Alkalispirochaeta sp.
GCGGACCTTGCGATATGAGAGCGTCTGCTTCTCGGTTCCGGTGCCGAAGGAGATCTCCATCTCTTCCGGGAAGTCTTCACCCAAGATGGTGCGGTACATGGAGCGACTCATGACGGTTCCTCCTGAGGGTCTGCATAGAGCGTGGTAAGATCGCTACTGCGCACGTGACTCCCCAGAGCGCCGGCGATGGCAGCCTCATAGTGAGCCGTGTAGCGAAAGGCGACCGCCGCCTGCTCGGCGCGCCAGGGAAGACGCGTGGCACCCTCCGCGGCCCGCAGCTCAGTCAGGAGGCCCTCGTAGTCCTCAGGGCGACACACCGAAGCCACCCGCAGAAAGTTCTTGGCCGATGCCCGGAGCATCGTGGGACCTCCGATATCGATGTGGGTGCGGAGGTCTTCCAGGGTAGCGCCGGCGGACGCTGCCGTGGCCTCGAAGGGATAGAAATTGCAGATCGTCAGATCAAAGGCAACGGATCCGGTGCGCTGCAAGTCCTCCTGGTGGGCCGGGTTGAACTGTTCACTGAGCAGGCCCAGATAGATCCGGTAGTCCAACGTCTTCACCAGACCTCCCTGCATCTCCGGCTGACCGGTGTAGGAACTGATCTGTCGAAGCAGGTCAGTCTTGTTGAGATCTTGCGCCACGGTGAGAATCTTCTGGTATGTGCCACCGGTGGAATAGATCTCGAGATCAGGAACGATCTCCCACAGCTCCCGGATCAGGGCGTCCAATCCCTCTTTGTCCGCCACACTGACCAACGCCCGCCGCAGCGGTAGGCGGGATTGCGCCTGAGTTACTCGGTTTAATTCCATGGCTTAGCCTCGGCGCTGCTCGGCGGCGGTGACCGTATTGAAGAGCAGCATCGTTCGTGTCATCGGCCCGACTCCGCCGGGAACGGGTGTGATCGCCGCGCTCTTCGGAGCTACCGAGTCAAAGTCGACGTCTCCCACGAGCCGGTAGCCCCGTTTTTTGCCGGCATCTTCGATACGATTCACGCCCACATCGATAACGACCGCTCCGTCCCGCACCATGTCGGCGGTAACAAAGCCGGCGGACCCGATCGCGGCGATCAAGATATCCGCCTGGCGAGTGATCTCCGGAATGTTTGGGGTCCGTGAGTGACACACGGTAACTGTGGCATTACCGCCCGATTTCTTGAGGGAGAGTAAATTGGCAACCGGCTTTCCCACGATATTACTCCGACCCAGGACCACTGCATGCTTACCGGCAGGGTCATGACCGCTGCGTAGCAGCATCTGGATGATACCGTGGGGAGTACAGGGAAGCAGCGTGGGAATTCCTGCCAGCAGGCGGCCCAGAGAGAGCGGATGAAAGCCATCCACATCCTTCGCCGGGTCGATCGTCTGCAGCACAAGCTCGCTGTCGATGTGGTCCGGCAGCGGCAACTGCACCAGGATTCCATCCACTGCGGGATCCTGATTCAGCGAGGATACCAACGCCAGGAGCTCATCCTGAGTGATCGAGGGGGGAAGTCGGTGATCGAAGCTGGTAATTCCAACTTTCTCACAGTCCCGCTCCTTGGCGGTGACGTAGGACACGCTGGCGGGATTCTCTCCAACCAGGACGACTGCCAGTCCGGGAGGTGTCCCCGTGGCGCTGAGCGCGGCGATGCGTTCGCCCAGTTCGGCCTGAATTTCGGCTGCGATCTGTTTACCGTCGATAAGTGTGTATGCCATGGTTATGAATAGTGTAACGTGAACCCCGGCGTGTTGTCAGTGCCTAGGGGGCGTGATAGTATTCCGCCTGCAAGGAGAGCTCTTCATTGTTAGATAATATCCCGACATCGAATTTATTCCGGCTGGCGTGTGTATCACTCCTCGTGATCGGTACGGCGTTCCCCGTGTTCTCCCAGGAGGAGGAATCTGTACCGGAAGCCCCTGACCAAGGGGAGGAAGAATTTGTTCCAACCTACGCGCTCGGCGATCAGCTGCTCTCCCTCAATCTGGGGATGCTGTTTCCGCTGTTCTATTCCGGCGGTCCCGATGGAGTGGAGGATGCCAACCTGACCCTGGGCGGGACGGGCCACCTCATGTGGAGTTCATTTTTGAACAACAACTTTGCCGTGGGCGGAGAGTTTGGGGGCATGTTTGCCTTCACTCCCAACCGGAACACGTTGTTCATGATTCCCCTGGCGGCGCGGGCCAGCTACTTTCTGCGATCCTACCCCTTTGAGTTTCCCTTGACCCTGGCGGCGGGGATTAACTTCAGCCGCTTCCGTGACAACTTCAAGGTGGATCCCATCGTGATCCCGGGGGCCGGGTTCTACTGGAATTACAACACCGAGTGGGCCTTCGGCCTCGATCTGCGATACTGGTGGGTTCCACAGATATACTCAGGCCCGGAACCACCCTCAGAGGACACCCGCTTCGGAAATTTCTTGGGCACCACCCTCTCCGTCCTCTACCGTTTCTAGGAGACCCTCGTGAAAAGATCGACTGCATACGTATTGAGAAGTTCCATACATCGGATCTCCCTCCCGCGAATCGCCGGCGTCGGCGTTGTACTGCTGGCCCTCCTCGTGATTTCCGGCTGTACCCGCGGCTCCCAGGGTATTTTTGCCACCATTGAGGTGGAAGAAGAGACCAAGACCAGCAATTTGGTGGACAATACCTCAGCTTCGGCGCTGGTCCGGGCAGACCTGGGGAGCGGCGAACGGTTCGTGGTGCGCGCCGGGTCAAAAC
>JAWOCO010000135.1:0-7680 GCA_046483765.1 Alkalispirochaeta sp.
GCCGGCCGGGCGCAGGAGATCGTGGCGGACATGATCACTCAGGGAAGTGACGTGGTGCTCACGATCGCCGGAGGCGGAAACCAGGGTACCATCGCCGCTGCGCGAGAGCACTCCGCCTACGTCCTGTGGTACGACGACAGCGGATACGATCAGGCTCCCGGAACGGTTGTGGGCTCCTCCTTTGTACGGCAGGATCGCGCCACCTATGAAGCCACGCTTGCGGCGATTCAGGGTGAACTCACCTTTGGTGAGGCCAGCATTCTCGGGGTGGCCGATGATGCGGTGAGCTTCGATACCGAGCACCCCGCGTTTACCGACAACGTTCCCGCCGAGCTTAAGACCGAAATGGAAGATCTTCTTGCCCGAATGCGTTCCGGCGAGCTCACGATGGACATGCCCGAGCAGGCTCCTCGCTAAGACGTTCCATGGAGGCGCCCTTTCTCACCGTACGTTCGGTGGCCCGCTGGTATGGGCCCATCCGGGCACTGACTCACGCCGACCTGACACTGGTTCCTGGGGAGATCCATGGACTGGTGGGTGAGAACGGCGCCGGCAAATCAACTCTGGTGCGGGTGATCGCCGGAATCGAGGACCCCGATAGCGGCTCGATCGATCGGACTCACCCCGATGAACCGCGTCCGGTGCGCCTCGCCGTGGTACCGCAGTACCCGCGCCTCGCGGAACAGCTCCCGGTGTGGCAGAACCTGATCGTGGGCAACGAGCCCCGGTGGGGCCCGTTCCTGGCGGGGCGACGGGGGCTCGCGGAGATCGAAGAGATCGCCCAGCGCTATGATATCGCCTTGGATCTGACCAAACCCGCCGGCGAGCTGGGGGCTACCGAGATTCGCCTGGCGGCGCTGCTGGCGGCGCTGGCACACCATCCGGAGGTGCTCATCCTGGACGAACCCACTGTGGGGCTTACCGTCACCGATCAGTCGGCGATTCTCAACACCCTTCGCCGTTTTCGGGACGACAACCACAGCGTGCTATATATCTCCCACGATCTCACCGAGGTCTGCACCATCGCCGACCGCGTAACCCCGCTCATGCATGGAGAAACCGGCAAAGCGCTTCCGGCACCGGTCTCACCGGAGGAGCTGGCGACGATCCTCTTTGGCGATATCGCCCCCGCCGCCAAAAATAGCAGAGGTGGTGCTGACGATGAGGAGTGCGCCGCCGCGGAGGACTTCCCGGAGGCGACTCCAGAGGCGACCCGACAGGCGACTCCAGAGGCGACTCCACAGGCGACCCGAGAGGCGCGTTCGGAGGCCTCCCCAGGGGCATCTTCTGACGCCCCTGCGGAACCATCTTGGGCGACGTCCCCGGAGCTCAGCCGGCCCACCGATACGCCGGCTACGGCTGACGCGGTGCTCCGCTGCGATCACGCGGTGATCCATAACACCAGCACCGCCCGCCATCTGGGGCCGCTCACGATCGAGGTGGCTGCCGGAAAGATCACCGCCATCACCGGTGTCCGCGAATCGGGTTTGGATCTGATCGAACAGTACCTCAGCGGAGAAGCCACCCTTGAGGCGGGAACGGTTCGGGTCGAGGGACGCCGCTTGAACTCCCGCGTCGATCCGGCTCGACTCCGCCGCAGGAACGTGGCGTTCATCCCCTCCGACCGATTTGACAGCGCCGCCGCGCTCTCGGGAAGCGTGGAGGAAAACGCGATCCTCCAGGAGCGAGCCACGGTGCACCCGCGAGGCTTCCGTACCTCCCACCGGGCGCACGGGATCACTACCCGCCTGCTGGATACGTTCGGAATTCACGTCTCCCAGGTACAGCCGCTGTGGGCGCTGTCCGGGGGCACGATCCAGAAGCTGATTCTCGCCCGGGAACTCGACCGCCAACCCACCTTGTGTATCATCGCCGAACCCACTGCCGGCCTCGATCTGCAAAGTCAAATCTCCTTAAAGGAGCTGCTTACCGATCTCGCCGCCCGCGGCAGCGCGGTGATCGTGCTCAGCTCAAGTATTCGTGCCTCCCAGCTGTTGGCGGATGTCATCTACGTGCTTCACGATGGCGCCCTGGCCGGCACCTTCACTCCTGATCAGGAGCAGGAAATCGCCCGAGCGTTTGCCGGTATTGCCCGGGAGGCGGACGCGCCGGTCTCAGCGGAGGGCGGATGTCTGTAAACCAGCCCCGCCCCCAGGCGCGGAGCACGCTGTTAGCCGCGCTCGCGGCATTGGCAACCGTGCTCCTGGTAATCCTCTCCACCGCCGATTCCCCGGGGGACACGCTGCGGACGTTTCTCCTCGGTCCCTGGTCCAACCGCTACGCCCTGGGAAATCTCCTGTCCCGCGCCTCAATGCTCACGCTCACCGGAGCGGGGGTGGTGATCGCCTTCCGCGCCGGGGTCTTCAATCTCGGCGGTGAAGGTCAGGTGTATCTGGCGGCGGTGATCGCGTCCTCGGTCCTAGTGATGCTGCCGGTACCGGGCGTGGTGGCAGTAGTTCTGGCGGCGGGAGCCGCGGCGGCGTTGGGCGGACTATCGGGCTGGCTCCGGCACGCCACCGGTGCCGATGAGTTGATCACCAGCTTTCTGCTGGCATCGGCGATCACCCCGGTGCTCAATTACCTGCTGGTGGCACCCCTGCGCGATCAAAGCAGCAACCTCCTGGCAACCCCCAAGATTCCCGAAGCGACCCGCCTCATGCGCCTCCTGCCCCCATCGCACCTGAACAGCGGAACGCTGTGGGCGCTGGCGGCGGTGGTGGTGCTGTGGATCGTGCTCCATCGCACCCTCTTCGGCTATGAACTGCGCATCGTCGGCTATAATCGGCGGCTGGCACAGTACGCCGGTATGTCGGTGGGACGCTACACGATCATTCCCATGGCGATTTCCGGCATGCTCCATGGTCTGGCGGGTACGGTGCTCGTCATGGGCGTCCACCACCGCAGCATCGTGCAGTTCTCCGGCGGCCTCGGCTGGAACGGTATCGCCGTGGCCCTGATTGCCCGCAACCGCCCCAGCCTCATCGTGCCGGCGGCAATCTTCTTCGCCTTCCTCGAGGCGGGATCACGCGCCGCGGTGATCCAGAACCAGGCCACCTGGGAGTTGGGATCGATCGTGCAGGCGGTGGTGTTTCTTTTTGTCACCGCTGATGTCCTCGCCCGCCGCCGCCGCCGGCGCACGAAGCACACCACTCAGGAGCAGAACGCATGATGCCGCAGATTTTGCAAAGTTGGGCGATTCTCCTGATCGTGGCGCTGGGGGGACTCCTCTCGGAGCGCGGAGGGATCCTGAACATCGGCCTGGAAGGGATGATCACCGCTGGGGCCTTTGCCGCGATCGCCGCAGTCCAACTGGGAGCAACAGTAACCGGTGCGGTGGTGGTGGGCGCCGGATCAGCGATGCTCCTGGGCCTGATCTTTGCGCAGTTCTCCCTCCGATGGAACGCCAATCCCTTTATCGTGGGCCTGGCGTTGAACCTGCTGGCGGCGGGAGCCGCGCCGTTACTGTCGGAGATTCTCTTTGGCACCCGGGGGTCGGTCCGCGTAGCAGCGGGAGGCATCTCGGCCACCCCGGTCCTGATAATTGCGGTGATCACCCTGGTTGCGGTCCACGCTGCCCTGTACCACACCGTTCCGGGACTGCGCTTGCGTATCGCCGGAGAACAGCCGGAATGGCTCCGCGCACAGGGCATCGGCGTGAGACGCTACCAGCTGTCCGGTCTGTTGGCCAGTGGCATACTCGCAGGTACCGGCGGGGCGCTCCTGGCGCTGCGCCTGGGCGTGTATCTGCCGAATATCAGTTCCGGCCGAGGGTGGATCGCCCTGGTGATCGTGTATTTGGGTTATCGGACTCCCGGCGGGCTAGCGGTGGCGGCGCTCTTCTTCGGCGTTATCGACGCCGTGGCGGTGCGGGCGCAATCGGTTCTCGGGGTGCCCCCTACGATCCTACTGGCACTCCCCTACCTGCTCACCGTCGTGGCGTTTGTCACGTATGCGGCGCTTCGTCGGAAGGCCTAATCCGCGGCGAACCTCCCAGAAGATCGTTCACCGCTGTCTGGTGGCGCGTGCGCTGTTGGTCCCAGAGACGCGTCTGCTCGTCCAGTCGTCGCCGCGGGGCGTCCAGGTTAAGCGCTCCGGGAGTTCCGGTGGACCGGCGCTGCAGCCGCGCGTGCTCCGGTTCAGGAAGCGCCTGCTGGTCGTACTCAGCCGCGGCGCGCTTGTACGCTTCCCGAAACGGCATCCCCTGCTCCACCAGCTCATAGGCGTAATCGGTGGCAAATACCTCACTGTTGAGCGCGGCCCGCATTCGCTGCCGATCGGGACTCAACCGCTCCACGAGCGTAGTCGCCACCTGCACCGATTCCTCAACCGTTACCAACCCGCGGAGGAGAGGCTCCTTGGTGTCCTGCAGGTCGCGATTGTATCCGGAGGGCAGGTTGCGTACCACGTTGCGGCACTGCATCGCATACCCGTCGACGATCGCGCTGCGGGAGCGCAGAAGTTCCAGCACATCGGGATTTCGCTTCTGCGGCATAATGCTGGAGCCGGAACACAGCTCCTGCGGCAGTACCACGTACCCCACCTCCGGTAGGGAAAAGAGGATTAGGTCCTGTGCCATCCGTCCCAGGGTGGCGGAAATCCCCGCCAGCGCCTCCAAGACCCGCCCATCCAGTGCTCCCCGGGAGTGTTGCACCGCCAAGACGTTATTTTGCACCCCGGCGAAACCGAGGAGTTCCGCGGTGAGTTCCCGATCCAGCGGCAGCGGCGTCCCGTAGCTGGCGGCCGATCCCAGCGGATTTCGGTCATTCAGGGTGGCGGCGGTTCTGAGAAACTCAAGATCATCGAGCAGCTGTTCCCCCCAGGAGGCGAGCCACAGGCCAAAGGTAGAGAGCATCGCGATCTGCAGATGGGTCCGTCCCGGCATGACGGTGGATAGTTCCTCTTCGGCGCGGCGGAGCAGTACCTGCACCAGGCGAGAGGTGGCATCAAAGATGTCGATCAGCGTTTCTCGTGTGTAGAGCCGCGTGGCTGCGGTGACCTGATCGTTGCGACTGCGGCCGGTATGGACCATTTTGCCCACATCCCCGAGACGATCAATGAGCCGCGCCTCGATCACCGTATGGCAGTCCTCGTCGCCTCGGGAGATCGGAACCTCCCGCCGCAGTCCATCCTCGGCGATCCGCCGCAGTTCGGCCTCGATCTGGTGTGCATGACTCGCTGAAATGATACCCACCGCGGCCAACATGCGCGCATGCGCGATGCTGGCCACCGAGTCAGCAGGGATCAGTTCCCGGTCGAGAATGAAATCACGTCCCACGGTAAAACGCTCGACCACGGCGTCAAGCTCGTATCCCTTATCCCACAGTTTGGCCATGGCAGGGAGAGTACCCCGGTCGCATGACCGGGGTCAAACCGGGGGAGGCGTCAGACCGGGCCGGGGCCAGTGCGCCGGCGGAGTCAGACCGCCGGCTCGGAGGCAGACGGTTGTCGAGATCCAACCGCCGGCGTCTACGTGAAGTCGAACTCCCGCTCACCACCATCGCTGCGGACCACCCGCACCTGGGCGCCGTCGCTAATTGTTCCGGCAAGCAGCTCCCGGGCGAGCTGATTCTGCAGGTAATACTGCACCGCCCGTTTCAGAGGCCGGGCACCGTAGGCGGGATCGAATCCCAGGTCTGCCAGGTGCTCCCGCGCATCGGGCGCCAGCTCCAGTGTGATCTTGCGCTCGGAGAGCCGGTTTTGCAGCCGGGTGACCTCCAGATCGACGATATGGAGAATCTGCTCGCGGCCCAGGCGGTTAAAGGTGATTACCTCGTCCAGGCGGTTGAGAAACTCCGGCTTAAACGCCTGGTGCAGACGTTCCTGTATCTGCGGTCGGATCGATTCCAAATCATCCGCACCCAGAATCAGATCGCTTCCGATATTGCTGGTCATGATGATAATCGTGTTGCGAAAATCCACCAGCCGCCCCTGCCCATCGGTGAGGCGCCCCTCATCCAAGAGCTGCAGAAACACGCTGTACACATCGGGGTGCGCCTTTTCTACCTCGTCAAAGAGGATCACCGAGTACGGCCGCCGCCGCACCACCTCGGTGAGCTGGCCCCCCTGATCGTATCCCACGTACCCCGGAGGAGCACCGATCAGTCGGCTCACGGCGTGGCGTTCCATGTACTCGCTCATATCGATTCGCGTCAACGCCCGCTCATCATCGAAGAGAAAGCTGGCGATCGTCTTGGCGAGTTCCGTTTTTCCCACTCCCGTGGGTCCCAGAAATAGAAACGTCCCGGTGGGTCGGTTCTCGTCGCCGATACCGGACTTGTTACGACGAATCGCATCGGAGACCGCCTGAATCGCCCGCGGCTGACCCACCACGCGTTCCTCCATAATCGATTCCAGTTCCAGAAGCTTCTGCATCTCCGAGGACATCATCTTGCTCACGGGAATACCGGTCCAGTTCGACACGACCCGGGCGATATCCTCACCGCCCACTTCCTCGCGGAGGAGGGAGTTCTCACCCTGCAGCTCCTGCAGGCGATCGCTGAGCTCGGTGAGTTCCCGTTCCTTGTTGGGAATCAGACCGTGCTTAATCTCCGCCGCCCGCGCCAGGTCGCCGGCGCGCTCCTGCTGCTTCTCCTCTATCGCCAGTTGTTCCAGCTCCTGCTTGAGGGTACGGATTCGATCGATCACGCCCTTTTCGTTCTGCCAGCGCAGCTGCATTTCATCCCGCTCGGAGCGGAGGTTCGCCAGTTCTTCTTCCAGCTTGGCCAGGCGTTCCTTGCCGGCCTTCTCCGTCTCGCTTTTGAGCGCCTGCCGCTCAATATCCAACTGCAGGATGCGGCGTTCCAGCTGATCCAACTCGGTGGGCTGACTTTCGATTTCCATTTTCATGCGGCTCGCCGCCTCATCCACCAGGTCGATCGCCTTGTCCGGCAGGAAGCGGTTGGTGATGTAGCGGTCACTCAAGGTCGCCGCAGAGAGAATCGCATCATCTCGAATGCGCACCCCGTGGTGTACCTCATAGCGCTCCTTGAGGCCGCGCAGAATCGCCACCGTACTTTCCACGCTGGGCTCATCGGTGTAGACGGTCTGAAAGCGCCGTTCGAAGGCCGCGTCCTTTTCAATGTGCTTGCGATACTCGTCCAGGGTGGTGGCGCCGATCGCCCGGAGTTCGCCCCGCGCCAGCGCCGGCTTCAGGAGGTTACTGGCGTCCATGGCCCCCTCGGCGCTCCCCGCACCCATCAGGGTATGGAGCTCTATATCATTTGAAAATAAACCGTATAAAAAATTAAACATCAATTATTTCCAATATACACTGCTGGCGGCCGTCACCCTTTCTGCTACCTAAACGCAGCAGTCGCGTATATCCACCCGGCCTCTGGGCATTTGCCGGGCCAATTTCATTGAAAAGAATTTTAACTCCTTCCCTGGGCAGATACTTTGCCGCATATCTTCTCCTGCTGACCGTATCTTTGGAAGCCCTATTTATAAGTCTTTCAACTTTTCTTTTAACCTTCTTGGCGCGGGAAACGGAAGTCTTTATCCGTTTATGCAGAATAAGCTGGTAAGACAGGTTTTTTATAACACCAAACCGACCAGCCAGACAGTCGTCTTCTCGACGAAGATCCAGTCACTCTCCCGCCATCCCGACGTGACCCCCGCCTTCGATATTGACTACATTACCGAGTATTTCTGCTGTCACCACCGCACGTTCGGGGTCAAAAC
>JAWOCO010000197.1:0-2934 GCA_046483765.1 Alkalispirochaeta sp.
CAGGCGGGCGAATATCTCAAGGCGTTGCCGGTGAACGAGGATGGCGACCTGCAGTCGACTTCCCTGGCCACGTCTCGTCCTTCCACATCTCCCGCGGGTTCACCAGCGGGGTGAGCACTTCCTGGCCACCGAGTGCCTGCATCTCCTCGTGGAGCATCCGTTTCAAGTTACGCATGACCCGCATTCCCAGCGGGGTGATACTGAACAGTCCCTGACTCACCGGACGCACAAATCCCGCCTGCATTAGCAGCCGATAGCTCGGCGCTTTGATGCTCTTGGGCACCTGGGTCAGGGTCTTGGTAAATAATCCCGAGTAGCGCATTCGGGCTAAGTGTAGGGCATCCAGCCCCGGCGAGCAAGGAACGCATCCTTGACAGACCCGGCGGGGCTTACCATAGTCTGGGGGTAATCCATACCAAGGAGCGAAATACCATGAGTATTATTGAAACAGTAGAAGCCCGGGAGATTCTGGACTCTCGCGGCAACCCGACCGTAGAGGTCGATGTATATCTCGAGGACGGAAGCATGGGCCGCGCGGCGGTTCCCTCGGGAGCCTCCACCGGAGAACATGAGGCGGTGGAGCTGCGCGACGGCGACAAGAGCCGCTTCATGGGCAAAGGTGTCCTGAAGGCTATTGAAAACATCAACGGAGAGCTTGCAGAAGAGGTGGAGGGCCTGGACGCGCTCGATCAGGTCGAGATCGACCGGACGATGATCGAACTGGACGGCACCGAAAACAAGGGCCGCCTCGGCGCCAACGCGATTCTCGGTGTCTCCATGGCGGTGGCCCGGGCCGCGGCGGATCACCTGGGACTTCCCCTGTTTAAGTACCTCGGCGCGTATCACGCCAACGTCCTTCCCGTTCCCATGGCCAACATCATTAACGGCGGATCCCACGCGGACAACAGCGTGGATTTCCAGGAGTTCATGGTTATGCCGGTGGGTGCAGATTCCATCCGCGGTGGCGTGCGCATGATCACCGAAGTCTTCCACAACTTGAAGAAGATTCTCCACGACAGCGGATACAGCACCGCCGTGGGTGATGAGGGGGGATTTGCCCCCAACCTGAAGAGCAACGAGGAAGCGGTGGAAGTGATCCTGAAGGCGGTTGAAAAGGCCGGGTACAAGCCGGAACAGGACATTATGATCGCCCTAGACCCCGCCTCCAGTGAGTTCTACGACGCGGACAAGAAGCGCTATATCTTCAAGAAGAGCGACGGCCGCGAGCTGACCAGCGAGGAAATGGCCGCCTACTGGGCGGATTGGGCCGACAAGTACCCAATCATTTCGATCGAGGACGGGCTGGATGAGAACGACTGGGACGGATGGAAGATCCTCACCGATAAGATCGGCGATCGCGTACAGCTGGTGGGCGACGACCTGTTTGTTACCAACACCAAGCGCCTGAGCCAGGGAATTGAAAAAGGTATCGCCAACAGCATCCTGATCAAGGTAAACCAGATCGGCTCCCTCACCGAAACGTTTGAGGCGGTGGAAATGGCGAAGCGCGCCGGGTATACCGCGATCGTGAGCCACCGTAGCGGCGAGACGGAGGACAGTTTCATTGCGGACCTGGTGGTTGCTCTGGAAGCGGGTCAGATCAAGACCGGATCCCTGTCGCGCAGCGACCGGTTGGCCAAGTACAACCAGCTCATGCGCATCGAGGACATGCTTGATCGCAGTGCTGAATATCCGGGAAAGAAGGCGTTCTACTCGATCAGCCGCAAGTAACTCAACCGGCGCGGCGCAGACGTCACGCAGACGCAACGCCGTAGAACCGACCGAAAATAAGGGGCGCCCCAGGCGCCCCTTTTTTAGTTACGTTCGGTGATTACCAGCGTGGCCTCGGCATAGTCCCCATCCAACGTGCCTACCCAGATATCATACAGACCATCCCGGGGAGGAGAGAAGGTGATCGCCGGATCGAGGCCGTCACTGTCATCGTTAAAGTGCCACCGACCGTCGGGACCGTTTATCAACAGGAGCGTATCCGCCGTGGTGTTTTCCACTTTAATGGTCAGCTCATACTCACCGGAGGTATAGCGCAGGTCAAAATCCGGAGCGTCCGCCACATAGCCGTAATACCCCAGCTCCGCCAGGTCCATCGACCCGCCGGCAACCACACTCTGTTCAAAGGGATCCGGTTCAAAGCCCGCCGTTAACTCGGTTTCGCCATAGGTTGGTTGTAATTGCCAATCCTGCGCGCCGAGAGCCCCCGCCACGAGTACCACACCGATCAGGACAATCATCCGTTTCATACATGTACTATAGGGAGGGGGGAATACCGTGTCAAACTAACGTACAACAAAGGAGCGGTGCTCACCGGTGGGTTCAACGGACCGTACCTCCACCCGTTCCACGTGAGCGGTGGGAGGGCCCTGATGCAAATAGCGTCGAAACTCCGCCAACGCCCCTTCCTCACCTTCAGCGCGGACCTCCACCGTCCCATCGCGACGGTTGCGGACCCATCCCACGACCCCCAGCGAGCGCGCGGTCATCTGCGTGTGATAGCGAAACCCCACGCCCTGTACGCGGCCGTGGATCTCAGCGGTAAATGCGGAGCCTGCCATCTTACCTTCCGATCTTTTGAGCGATCAGTTCCGCAAGCTCCATGTAGTCAAACGGTTTGTAGAGGACATCGAAGGGAATCGGAATTTCAGGGCGCAGGAAGCCACTGGTAATGATAACCGTCATGTCACTGCAAAATCGGGAGAGAAATCGGAGCCAGTAATCCCCACCGAGAATTTCCATGCGGTAGTCGGTGACGATGACATCCACCTCGTGGTCCAGGAGCTGTTTAATCGCCCCTACCCCATCAGATGCCACCAGCACGCGATACGACTTGCGCTCCAGGTAATCCCGCAGCGTGAGCCGTATCGCATCCTCATCTTCTACCAGGAGAATCGTGGTGGGAGTTTCGTCCGGTGTGTCCGG
>JAWOCO010000234.1:0-18856 GCA_046483765.1 Alkalispirochaeta sp.
AAGCCCCTCGATCTGCGCCTTGATCGCGGCGATGGGAGTTCGCAGGTCATGGGCAATATCTTGCATCCACCGCCGACGGATCCGCTCTTCCGTGAGCAACCGGCCCTGGAGAATCTCGGCAGACTGCTCGATGGACGCCAGCTCCGTGGCACTTCGATTGGAAAAGGCGATGTCCCGATGTCCCTGCGCCAACTGACCGATCCTCTGGGACACTTCAAACGCCTCCCGGGAAAGCGACCGGGATACGACATAGGCGATCCCTACCGCAAATACCGCCGACACCGCCAGCCCGGCCCCGAGAAAGAGGAAGAGCGTCCGCAGCATCCGCTGATTGGCGATGTCGTACCGGAATCCGAAGGTGTCTGTGTACAGCTGACCGATGATCTCGCCGCCATCGAGGATACTTGTCGGCATAGACCGATGTGCGTTTACTTCACGGATGCGCTCATCCAGTTCCGTGGGGTTGTGGATCGATACCTGAGATCCTCCGGAGTAGAAGTATACCGGCTCATCACTACGATTGGTGATGTATACAAACATGTTGGTACTGAGGAAGGGGCGGATCGCCTGGTGGATCGCCGCTTCCTGGAGCCGGCCTTGAGAGCGATAGGTCCGCACGATTACCGGAGCAAGCAGGTTCTGGAGCCGCTGCGCCCGGCTCACGTTCCAGTTATCGATCGATCGCTGCACCGCAAACACAAACGATCCACTGAGAATCAGTACCACCACGAAGTGAGAAAACGCCAGCCCCCAGAAGGAGCGCCCGAAAATGGATCTCATGGAGTGGCGGTCCCGTCCTCGTAGCGAATATCCCGCTCCGCCACCTTGCGTCGCGCAATTCGCTGTTCCCCAACCGGGCCCACCAGAACGGTGGTAACCCGACGCGTCCAGTTTCCCCGCTCGTCACGGTAGTAACGGGTAATCTCCGCGGTGGGCACTTCCGGTTCCGCCAGCGTCGTTCTCGACCACAGGAGGCGTCCAGCACTATCGTAACGGAGCTCTTCCAGGCGGATCAGCTCGCCCAATCCATCCTGGGTCTCGATTCGCTGCAGCCGACCCGCCTGGTCGAACTGACGCTTAACCTCTTCATATACGCCGCCAAACTGATCATAGTGAATCTCGCGCACGACGTTGCCGGCCTCGTCCAGGTGTTCTTCAACGTGCTTAAACCTCACCCCTTCACCATCATAGAGACTCCACTCGCGATAACGGTCAGCATCGGCATAGGAGTACGACTTGCGCCATTCAACCCGGGACCCGATATACAGGACTTCTTCGATGAGCTGCCCGTCCTCGTACTGATAGACGGTGGTTTCCTCAACCTGACCCGACTCGTCAAAGACCGTTTCCTGCACGAGCTGTCCCCGAGAGTCATATTCATACTCGTATCGCCAGAGACGTTGGTTATTGCCGTCATAGCCGGTCCACGCCACTACCCGTTCGTGATCATCATATGAGAACTCGCTGTAGGATTGGACCTCGTCGTCCCCAAAGACGCGGACCTGTTGGACCACCGAACCTTCAGAGAAGTGCAATATTTCGCGGCGATTGCGTTGACCCTCGGAACTGGCGGCGCTTCCCTGCTCAACCGTCTCTTCCGTGACGATCTGGTCGATGTCTCCGCGAAACTCTTGATCTTCGATGCTGGGAACCGCGTCCTGAGCGTATGGCACGCTGCCTGGTATCCCAAGGAAGAGTGCGCAGAATCCAACCCATGCTCCAGCCGTCCCTGGTAAAAGATATCTCATCTGGGTAGTTACCCTACCACGATCCGGCGCTGGAAACCAGCACGGATACGCGCCGCGGAACCCCGCACCCTACCGGGATGTCCCAGGTACCGCCACCGCCGACGTACCGCGGACTACCAGCTCGGTGGGAAGAATAATGTGGCGCGAGGTGTGCTCCTTGGCTATCAGCTGCATCAAGGTGTCGGCGGCGTGCCGACCCTTATCGTACCCCGGCTGAGAAACGGTGGTGAGTTGCGGCCGCACCAGCCGGGACTCGGGAATATCGTCGAATCCCACAACCGAAATATCGTGCGGTACCCGTAGTTCGGCCTCGGCTACCGCCTCCAGAACACCCAGGGCCAGAATGTCACTCATTGCGATAATCGCGGTGGGCAGGTTGCCACCGGCCAAGAGCTCTGCCGCTGCCCTGCGCCCCCCCTCGAAGGAGGACTCCGCGTAGGCGTATAACACATGCCGACTCAGGTCGGGGTCAACCTCGTTCAGGGCATCCTGATATCCGGCCATGCGCTGCGTCTTTACGTGGGAGCCGGTGCTGAGCTTGGGCTCCGATCCAAACGCCACCACGGCGATCCTGCGGTGCCCCAGGCTCAGGACGTGGCGCATGACATCCGCCGCCGCCTGGCGGTCATCGATGCCGACCACGGGAAACTCCCCACCCACGCGCCCATCGATGGCTACAAAGGGGAGATGCCGCCGGTGGATAAATTCCACCGCCTCCATGCCCGGCTCCAAACCGATCGTAATCAGTCCATCCACCGCGGCGCGGCGGACTCCTTCCATCAGAGATTCCCGAATCGGAGGGATTAACGTGAGGGAGTGGTTATCTCGCTCGCACACCGCCCCGATGCCCTGGACGATCTGTGAGAGATACGGGTTATAGAACGCAAAGGAGATCACCTCCGGCAGGAGGAGTCCGATCGTGCCGTGGTGCCGGAGGCTGAGATTGCGCGCCACGGGATCGGGAATGTATCCCAAGTCCTCGGCGATTTTGAGGATCTTGTCCCGCGTTTCGCGGCCGATCCGCGAAGGGTCGTTGAACGCAAAGGAGACCGTGGTCTTGGAGAAGCCCGAAATGCGGGCGATATCTTTAATTGTTACCCGTGCCACGTCTGTTACCCTGGTGCCTCGCTCATTTGATCGAGCCGGCGACCATTCCTTTCATGATTCGTTTTTGCGCGACAAAGAAGAACACCAATACCGGGATCATCGCCATCAGAATTGAGGTAAGGATCAGATCCCACTGTTTCACATACGCGCCGGCAAAGTTTGCCACCGCCAGGGGGAGGGTCTGAATCCGGTTTCCCTTGCCCAAGATGAGAAGCGGCAGGAGAAAGTCGTTCCAGATCCACATTCCGTGGAGAATCGCGATCGTGGCATGGACCGGCGTGAGCAGCGGGAGGATTATTCGGTAGAAAACGCCGGGCATCGTACTCCCATCGATGATTGCCGCCTCCTCCAGCTCGTAGGGAATACTCTTAATGAATCCGTGATACATAAATACCGACAGCGACAGTCCAAAACCCAGGTAAGCCAACACCATGCCGAAGTACGTCCGCAACAGGCGTATACCGGTAATCTCAAAGATCGTACGAAACCAGGAGACCAAGGGAAACATGACGATCTGAAAGGGAATCACCAGTGCCGCCACAAAGGCGAGGAAGATCCACTGCGAGGTCCGGGTCTTGGTCCGCACCAGCACCCAGGCGGCCTGCGCCGGAAAGAACGTCACGAAAACCAGCGCCGCCGCGGTAATTACCACCGAGGAGAAGAACGACGATGAATAGCGGATGCTGGAGCTGGTCCAGATCGTCTCCATGTTTACGAAGAGTTGCCCCCAGTTGTCCGGCAGCGCCATGGGGAACTGGGTCACGCTGAAGGAATCCTTGGCGGAGTTGATGAAGACGATGACAAAGGGGTAGAGATACAACACGAGCGCCGCCAGAACAACGGCCTCCAACAGGTAGCGGGGTGCCTTGCTCATCATTACATCTCCATCTCTTTACGCTTGTTATAGGTAACCTGAAGCAGCGAGAACGCCACGATCACCACAAAGAACACCACCGCTCGCGCCTGGCCGGCGGCGAGATCGTTTCCCACAAAGGCGGTGTTGTAGATGTTCATGGCCAGCAACTCCGTTCCGAAGATCGATTCGTCCATAAAGGTGGTGGCCGGTCCCCCGGCGGTAAGCGAGTAGTTCACGTCGAACTGTTTGAAGGAGTTCACCAGGGTAAGAAACATGGTGATCGTAAACGCCTGGGCGATCATGGGAATGGTGATGTTGCGGAACTGCTGCCAGTTACCGGCACCATCGATCCGCGCCGCCTCGTACAGTTCCTGCGGAACCCCCTCGATCGCCGCCACGTAGATCATCATGATATAGCCGGCGTACTGCCAGCTCCCCACGATAACTAGAGCGATCATGGAGGTGGGTATCTTGCTGAGCATATAATTTCTCGGATCGGCCAACGCCCGAAAGGCCGGGATACTCTCGCCGATCGAGGGAATCGCTTGATTGAAGATAAACTGCCACAGATATCCGAGAATCAGACCACCGATGAGGTAGGGAATGAAGAATCCCATGCGGTAGGCGTTACGAAGGCGCAACTTGCTGGTGACCGCCAGAGCCACGGTGATCGCCACAACGTTGATCACGATCACATTGAGAATCGTATAGATCGTGGTGAATCCGAAGGAGTAAATAAAGGCGGGATCCTGGAAACTGTCGGTGAAGTTCTGAAACCCGACGAAGTTGAGGGTTGCACCGGCTCTCGCGGTGGCGTTCCAATCGGTAAGCGAGTAGAACGCACCCACGAAAAACGGAATGATCACCACCATAAAAAAAGCGAACAGTACGGGCGCTAAGAACATCCAGAACGTCAGGCTATTGTTCTTGAACTTGTGCATATCTGGTCCTGTAATGGGATAGAAGTATAGCCCGGAAACCGACCCCGCAGGGTCGGCACCGGACCAGGATTTTCCGAGTTACTCGGCGTTGTTCTCGAAGGCCCGCGTCATGAGACGCATGAACTCTTCGCGATCGATCTGTCCGGTGGCAAACCGGTTGTAAATGGGAGCCAGGGTCTGGTCGCGGAACTCACCGCTGAACTGGTACTGGTTCCAGGAGTATACGTTACCGGCTGCGTTCCACTCCTGCACCGACTGCGACAGCTGTCCGCTGGGAGACTGGTCGATCGCACTGAAGGCCGGAATCATTCCCGCCTCATTCACGACGAAGTTCTTACCCGCTTCGGTGTAGACCATGTCGGCGAGAAACTGCTTGGCCGCCTCGATATTCGCGGACTCCGAGTTGATCACGTAGAAGGAGGGAGCCGAGACGAAGATGCCATTGGTATCTTGCTCCAGCGAACCGTGGGGCGCAAATCCCATGGGGAAGTCGGCGTTGGCGGACTCCATGTTGGGATCGACCCAGTTACCCTGGTGCAGAAACGCCGCTCGCTCGGTGGCAAACGCCCCAACCTGGTCATCATAGTTGCCGGTGGTGAGCACCGTCTCGTCGGCATAATCGAACAGCAGCTGTACCCAATCGGCGTACTGCGAGAGGCGCTCCTGGTCCACGTTGCCGGCCTGCAGCTCTTCCACTACGCTGGTGTCACCGTAGGGAAGTCCGTTGGAGAGCAGAGCGTTGAAGTTGTGGTGCGCCGTAACCCAGCCCATGTCGGCGGAGGCGGCCATTGAAACCACGGAGTCCAGTCCGAGCTCATCCTTCATGTCGTCGATCGTCTCAAAGGCGTCGCGGTAGGCGTCGAGGCTGGTCAGATCATCCGGGTCAACGCCGGCTTCCTCGAGGATATCCGCGTTGTACGCCATGCCGTAGCCCTCGATGGAAACCGGATAACCGTAGACATCGCCGTCAACGGTAAACGCCACCGACGTGTCATCAACCCACTCTTCATCGGAGAGATCGAGGATTACACCTTCCCACTCGCGGTAGTCTTCGATACCGGCGATGATAAAGATGTCGGGCATTTCACCGGCGGCGTAATCCGCACGCAGCTGCTGTCCCAGGGTCGTTCCCGAGGAACCACCTACCGACTTAATCGTCACATCGATTCCCGTCTCCTCCGACCACGTTGCGCCGTATTCCTGGAGCATCGCGTCGATTTCGGGTTTGTTCTGCATGAGCGTGATTCCGCTCTCTTCCTGTGCACCGGAGGCGAAGGCCATACCGGCAACCATGAGCATCGCCAGCGTAAGCGCTACGATTTTCTTCATAATGGGTCTCCTTTTGGTAGTACTAAACCAGTTTACTGTACCGGTTTAGTAGCACCGTAAACCGGTTTATGTACGGTGTCAACGAAAACTTTCCCCGATTCTCAAAGAAGACGTTGCGGTGTCGAACGCAGACGTTCAATGGGTGCGTCCGCTCCAAACCGGGAGTATACTGGCGGGTATGCATGACCTTACCGACCTAGCAATGAACTCACCCCTCTCCGCGGCGGATCTGCAATACATCGAAACCACGCTCAACAGTACCGGGGTATTCACCGGCGAAACGGTGCGGCAACAGATCGAATGGTTTGTCCGGGATCTGGGCATTAACGACTATTACTTTAGAACGACCCCAGTGGACGAAATCGCCCGCCAAATCCTGGCGCTGGGAGCCTCGGAGCTCGTGTCACGCCACGGTGGAGACGGAGTTACGATCCAGTTGATTAGTGAAGAGAACAGTCGCGCCACCTATATCGTCGAGGATACACCTCGGCGGACCCGAGAGGTAGAGATGCGGATCGAGGAGCGGTATCCCAGCTTTCGGCTCGAAAGCTACCGCACCCAGTCATTGCCGGAGGGAACGGCGCTGCGATTCTATATTACGACCCGGCCGGAATATCCTGAAGCGGAGTCCGACAGTTTTGAAACCGCCGCCACCACGGATTTTCTGGAGCGTTCGCTTCCGGAAACGTTGCAGCGCTACCGGAACGTGTGGGAGCTGATGAATGAACGCATCGCTCCGGTGATTCACATTACCGAAAAGGATGACAGCACCGAGCAACGGATCATGCTGGGAATCCATGGGTCCGGAAGCCGATTTATCCTGTCGGCGTTTACGCAACTGTTTGCCACCATGGACCTCCCGTTGCGGCGGCGCTACATCGAACCGTTTCGTGACGGCACGTACGTGCTTACCTTCTACACGCAGCAGCTCACTGCAGAGCAGACGGAGACCCTGGCGCAGGAACTCAACGCGGTGGCGATGCTCCCCAGGAGCGGTGTCAGCAATCTGTTTTTCCTTCACGGCTGCCCCGCTCGGGAAACGATGTACGCTATCGCAGCATCCGCATTCGCGCACCAATTCGTATCGGAACTGGCGGAGGGCTATCACATCCTCAAGGACGCGGTGGCCGCCAATCCTGAGGCAAAGGGCATTCTCGCATCCCTCAAGAGCAACTTCACCAAGAATACCTTTTCCACCTCCCGAATCGCCGAAACGGTATTAAGCCACGCGTCGGCGGTGGCTCTGCTGTTTCAACACTTCACCGCCCTCCACGGTGGTGCCGCGGGAACAGCGGGGACCGGAACAGCAGGGGGCAGCGGAACAGCAGGGGGCAGCGGAACAGCAGGGGGCAGCGGAACAGCAGGGGGCAGCGCCGACCCCGCGGAAATTCGCCGCCAGATCGAAGCGCTGTTCGATCGGGACGTGCCGTACCACCGGGACCGTACCATTCTCAATTACTTTCTCACCTTTAATGAGCTGGTACGCCGCACGAACTTCTTCCGTGACGACAAAGCGGCGCTGTCGTTTCGCCTGAATAGTGGATTTCTGGATTCCGAGGACTTTCCGGAAGATCCCTTCGGGGTGTTCTTCATGGTGGGGCGACAGTTCACAGGATTTCACGTGCGCTTTCGAGACATCGCCCGCGGCGGGATTCGCATCGTCCGCAGCCGCACCGCCGACGCCTGGAGCCGCAACGTGGACACGATCTTTGAGGAGAACTACAACCTGGCCTCTACACAACAGCGGAAGAATAAGGATATTCCCGAGGGCGGCAGCAAAGGGATTATTCTGATGAACCCGGAGGCCGCCGCCACCGCAGCAAGCGCAGAAAACGCCTTCCGCGGGTACGTGGACGCACTGCTGGATCTGATCGTTCCTCGGGATGTATCGAATGCGCGGAAGGTGAGCGATTCACCGGAAGTGCTCTTTCTCGGCCCCGACGAGGGGTCCGCGGAGCTCATGGATTGGGCGGCACTCCACGCGCGAGAGCGGGGCTATCCGTTCTGGAAGGGCTTCACCACCGGGAAGTCGCTCTCCCTCGGTGGGGTTCCCCACGACCGCTACGGCATGACCACTCGGAGCGTGCACACCTACGCTCGACTGCTCCTGGAAAAGCTGGGACTCCAGGAGGAGTCGGTCCGCAAAATACAGACCGGCGGCCCCGACGGAGATCTGGGGAGCAACGAGATTCTGGTATCCACGGACAAGACGGTGGCAGTGGTGGACGGCAGTGGCGTGGCGTACGACCCCGCCGGCCTAGACCGGGCCGAGCTCACCCGCCTGGCGCGGGCGCGCCTCCCGATCGGGGAGTTCGCGCGGGAGCGGCTGGGGGAGGGCGGCTTTTTCGTGGGCGTCGATGACCGGGACATTACCCTCCCCGACGGCAGCACTCACGCCAACGGTGAGGAGTTTCGCAACCGGTTTCACCTGAGCCCGTACATGGAGGCCGACCTCTTCGTGCCCTGCGGCGGCCGTCCCTCCGCGATTAACGTCGCCAACTGGACCAACCTCCTCCGGCACGACGGCACCCCTCGCATTCGGGCGATCGTGGAAGGGGCGAACCTGTTTATCACCCAGGAGGCGCGGCTCCGTCTCGAGGAACGGGGGGTCCTGCTATTCAAGGACGCCTCCACCAACAAGGGGGGCGTCACGAGCTCGTCTCTGGAAGTGTACGCCGGCCTCGCCCTGACCGATGAGGAGTTCACCACCCACATGACCGTTGCCGAGGCGGGTGGCGGTGGAAGTGGCGCTGGGGCCACCGCCCAGGATAGGGCCGCGTCTGATGCTGCGGCCGCGGCCGCATCCGCCGCGGGCACCGGTGCGGAACCGCAGTTCCGCCGGCGCTATGTGGAAGCGGTGATCGAGCGGATCGAAGCCAACGCTGCGGCGGAGTTTGAGCTGCTCTGGAGTGAGCGGGAGCGTGACCCCCGGCCGCTGACGATCATCTCCGACGAGATCAGCTCGCGGATTACGCGTATCACCGATGCGGTGCGCGATTCCGACTATCTCTCGGATCCGCTGGTGCGGCGCACCGTGGTGGCGGAGTACACTCCCCCGCCGCTGCTGGAACTGATCGGCCTGGAGGCGCTTCTGGAGCGCGTACCGGAGTCCTATGTGAACGCGATCGTTGCCGCGCGGATCGGCTCCCGCTTTGTGTATCGCGCCGGGCTTACCGCCACGGAGGTGGACTTTGCCCGCTACATGGACGAGCTCCGCAGCGCGGTGCAGTAATCCGTTCCCGCCGACTACAGCAGGGGGATGCCGTGGGCACTGCAGCGCTCCACCATCTGGGGCGGCCAGATGCTGGACTGGATCTCTCCGATGTGCGCCTTGCGTAGGTAGAACATCGCCAGCCGGCTTTGACCGATTCCGCCCCCGATCGACTGCGGCAGCTCCCCCGCCAGCAGGCGGCGGTGAAACATCAGCTCACTCCGCTCCTCCGCGCCGCGCAGTTTGAGTTGCCGACGCAGCGCCGCGGCGTCCACCCGCACCCCCATGGAGGAGAGCTCGAAGGGCACATCCAGGACGCGGTTGTACACCAGGATGTCTCCGTTCAACCCGGGACGGCCCGCCTCCGGTTCGCTACTCCAGTCATCGTAGTCCGGCGCGCGACCATCGTGAAGGGAGCCGTCTCCCAACGCTCCCCCGATCCCCACCACGAAGACCGCGCCGTACTCCCGGCACGCCTGGAGTTCCCGCTCCTTGGGGGCGAGCTCCGGGTACTGCAACCGGAGTTCCTCGGCGTGGATCACCGTAATCGTGTCCGGCAGTTCCGGAGTGAGTTCCGGGTACTCATAGCAGATATAGCGCTCGGTGCGGCGAATCACGTCGTAAATCATGCGTACGGTGTGTACCAGCGTAGCAATCGTGCGTTCTTCGGCGGGGATTACGCGCTCCCAATCCCACTGATCCACGTACAGGGAATGGAGGTTGTCCATCTGGTCGTCGGGGCGCAGCGCGTTCATATCGGTGTAGAGTCCTTCCCCGGGCGCAAACCCCAGATCCGCCAGCGCCAGCCGTTTCCACTTGGCTAAGGATTGCACGATCTCCGCCTGGGCATCGTCAAGCCCGCCGATCGCAAAGCGCACCGGCCGCTCCACGCCGTTAAGGTCGTCATTGATTCCGGTACCGGAACGCACGAAGAGCGGGGCGGTCACCCGAACCAAGTCCAGCTCGTAGGCCAGCGCCGTCTGGAAGGCGTCCTTGATCTTCTGAATCGCGCGCTCCGTGTGGCGGGCATCGAGAATCGGCCGGTAATCGGGGGGAAGCAGCAGTGAATCGCTCATGGGCGGCAGTATAGTGGGCGTGGCGCCGGGTATCTACTCACAGGGTGGCAGCCCACCCGACGAGTGATCGCTCCGCGGATGGCCCCCCGAAACTACCGGCCGCCCCGTTCACCGGCGGCCGGATTGCTCCGCCACCTCCTGGAGACGGCGAACCCGTTCTTCAGTACTGGGGTGGGTGCGCAGCAGTTCCGCCAGACGACTGCGGCGCGTACCGCCGGGACCGAACATTCGCAGGCCTCGACGGTGCATTCCCTCCAGCCGTGCCAGCGCCGACGCCAGCGCCCAGGGGTCCTGAGTCAATTCCATCGAACCCAAGTCCGCCTGAAACTCGCGTGTCCTGAGCAGTGCCAACTGCGATATGAGGGAAATGATCGGCACGATCCCCAGGTAGAGCAGAACCACCGGTGGCACCATCGCTCCCCCAAAGAGAATCGCGGGAAAGGAAAGGAAGAGTAGCACCATGAGCATTCCCGACACGGCGTGGGTGATCTGGTGCATCGCCCCCATGACCGCAAACAGCGGCAGATCCCGGTTGCGAATGTGGCTTACCTCATGGGCCAGGACCGCCCGTAGCTCCCGCAGCGAAAGGGCGGTGAGAATTCCCTGCGAGAGAAGAATAAGGGAGCGGTCTCCCACGCCGGTGGTCATCGCCTCACCGCCGCGGGAGGGAAGGATGAAGATCGGCGGAACGCGGGACAGCCCGGCGCGGTGAATCAGATCCTGGAGGGTATCGTAGAGCTGCGGCGCCTGGTAGGGGTCGAGGCGCTCCGTTCCCGCGGGCAGCGCCAACTGCTGGGAGGTGGCCGCCCGCACCGCCAGAACCGCGATCACGCCCACCGCCAGCCACCCGGCAGGCGCGCCGAACACCACCGCCACCGCCCGGCTGGCGAGTACCAGCATCACCCCGGCAAGCGCGATCGTTTGGAGCAGCATGAGCCGTTTGCGTCTCAGGATCCGGTCTGTCATTTCTTTCCTCTCGCCCGCGCCGGTGGGGGCGGAGGAAGTATGCCATACACCCTCAGTGGGCGGTCCAGCCCCCGTCCACCACCAGGATCTCGCCGTTTACCATGGAGCCCGCCGAGGAGGCGAGATACTGCACCGCCGCCGCCACATCGGTGAGGGAGCCCACGCGGCCCAGGGGAATCTGACTGATGACGTTGTCGTGAAACTCCTTGGTGTCCAGCCGCTCCGCGGTGCCGGGAGTTCGCACAAAGGTGGGCGCCACGGCGTTTACGTTGATTCCTTTGGGGCCCCATTCCAGCGCCAGCGCCTTGGTGAGCATGTTGAGCCCGCCCTTGGAGGCGCAGTACACCGACTCCTCCGGAATGGCGGTGATGCTGGCCTGGGAACTCATGTTGACGATCGTACCGTGGCCCGCTGAAAGCATCGCGCGGCCGGCTGCCTGGCTGCAGAAGAACGCTCCCTTGAGGTTGAGCGACACCATGTGGTCCCAATACTCCTCATCGATATCCACCGAAGGAATCGGCTGACCCAGGCCGGCGTTGTTCACCAACACATCGATCGTGGCGAGGTCGGCGATAATCCGGTCAAACACGGAGCGGATCGAGTCCACGTCGCGGAGGTCGGCCACGTACCCCGCGGCTTTGCCGCCGGCCGCCTCCACCTCGGAGACCACCGACTGCAAATCGGCCTCACTGCGCGCGATCAGCGCCACTCGGGATCCGGCGTGGGCCAGCGCCAGGGCGAGCCCGCGACCGATACCTTTACTGGCCCCGGTAATTACTACGTTTTTTCCTGTAAGCGAGAAATCTGGATATTCCATATCTATGTCCTTTGATCTTCACTATACGCCCACATAGAAACGTTTTCAAGAACGATTTTCAGTTGTACCGATCCGAGGAAGGCGCTATCTTTTGACACGTGCCGTCACACACGAAACAGCGTACCAACGTGAGTATTGATGCCCAACTTCTGGAAGATGCCCGCTCGCGGGGGATCAAGCTCTCCCCCCTCCTGGAGGAGGCGATCCGAGAAAAGCTTCGGCAGGAACGGGAGGAGCAGTGGCGGCAGGAAAACCGGGAGGCGATCCGTGTCTATAACGAGGAGATCCGCACCCACGGTACCTTCTCCGATAGCCTAAGAAGCTTCTGATGGCCCAGTTGGATATCCCCATCAACAGTGATCCCCGTACCAAGGCCCGCACGCCCTTGCTCCTAGACGTGCAGACTGACCTGCTCTCCGAACTTGCTACGCGGTTGGTCGTCCCTCTCCGTCCGGGAGGAATACAAGAACCCTGGGTCATCTCACGGCTACATCCGGTCATCACGGTCGGGGAAGAACGCTATGTGGCCGTAGTGTCCGAAATGGCCGGTATCCCGACCACAATTCTGGGCGAAATAATCGCAGACGCCCGGGATCAGCGGACCGAGATCCTATCGGCAATCGACCTATTGATCACCGGGTTCTGAACCAAGGAGCTCCGGGGACGTGGTGACCACTGTCGCTTAGCCCATCAATCAATCGTGCCGATGTAGGGTAGCCAGCGGTACTTCTGGTCGAAGTCGATTCCGTAGCCCACGATGAAGAGGTCGGGAATTTCCCGGCCGATGTACTTTACCGGGACTTCCGCCTGGCGCCGCGCCGGCTTGTCGATCAGGGTACAGATCTCGAGACTCGCCGGGCCCTCCAGGAGCAGCCGTTCGCGAATGCGGCTCAGGGTGAGGCCGGTGTCGATGATGTCCTCGACGATCAGCACGTGCCGTTCATGGACCGACTCGTTAAGACCCTTGAGAATGACCAGCTCCCCGGTGCTCTCGCGCCCCACATAGGAGGTGGCGGACATGAAGTCCACCTCCATCGGAATGTTGAGCTCCCGCATGAGGTCCGCCATGAAGACGAAAGAGCCCTTGAGGAGGCCGATGAGTAACAGGTCTTTTCCTTCGTAGTCGGTACGAATACGATCCGCCAAGGTAGTGAGAATCTCTTTCAGTTCATCCTCGGTGAGGAGGGGACGCAGTTCCGGTTTCATGGCGCTATCATACCCGAGAGCGGCGGGAAATCACCATCATCGCCGCCAGTAGGATGAGGAGGGCGGGAATCACCAGCAGGCTGGTCCGCAATCCGTGGGATTCGGCGATGACCCCCATGATCCAGGAGGCAAACCCGAACCCCGGTATACCGCCCACCGAGAGCAGGATAAAGAGCATAGTGGAGTCCACGCCGGGCATCTCGGCGGCGGCGTAGGATTGGATGCTGGGCCAGAAGCAGGCGATGGACAGCCCCGCGGCGAAGACCACCACCATGAAGGCGACGAACCCGGTCACCGCCCAGGCGGCGAGTCCCGCCACCACGCCAAACAGCGCGGAGCCGATAATCAGGATGTGCAGCTGATCCTGCCGCACGAAGTGCCCCGAGGTGAGCCGTCCCACCACCATCCCGCCGGCAAAGGACGCCGTGGCAAACGCCCCTCCCCGGGCGAGCACGCCAAAGCCCAGCTGCACGTAACTGGCGCTCCAGAAGGTAAACGCCGCCTCCGCGCCACCTCCGGCGAACATCGCCACCGCCAGAAACCAGAACGTTCGATCGGCGACGATCTCCCGGGCGTGGCTCCAGACGGGGATGTCGGTGGCCTCAGAGTCGGCGGATCCTGAGGCGCGGCCGCTCGGGTCGGCATCGGCGGAAGCCCCCTCAGCTCCCGTCGAATAGTCCGGAACTCCGGGCGCCCCGGACTTCGCCGGAGCGTGGCCAAAGATGAAAAACAGCACCCCCGAGCTCAGCGCCACCACCCCCAGGCCCGCCACGAGCACGCGCCAGGAGACCCCGCGGGTGAGCAGATCCCCCACGATGAGGACGGCGGTAACCACGCCTACGGAGAAGAAGGCGTTCACCAGGTTCAGGTAGCGGCCGGAGTCTTCCGGGTGCTCATCCTGCACCAGGGGGTTGAGGAGCGCCTCCAGAATGCCGCCGCCCAGGCCCACCAGCACCACCGCCGCCAGGACCACCCAGTAATTGGGCGCCAGGGCGTAGCCGAAAAGTCCCGCCGCCAGAATCATCCCGCCGGCGGCGAGGCTGCGGGTTTTTCCGAAATGCGCCGCGGCAAAACCGCTTGCGATCAGAATTGCCAAAAGGAATCCGGCGCGCACCGCCTCGATTCCACCCCCTTCGGCGAGACCGAAGACGAGATCTTCCGCGATGCGCAGGAGCACGATCGGCGTGATGACCACGCTTGAGGCGTAGGTAAACATTCCCAGGGCGGCCACGTAGTCGAGGCGCGTCAGCTTCAGCGGTGCCATAGCGGGAAGGGCCTACGCCCCGGCGAACTCTTTGAGCATGGCGATCTCCTCCGCCCAGCGCTCCGGCTCCGGTGTTTCCAGTATCATCGGCTTGCCGTCCATGCGGGTGTCCTCCATGATCGCGCGGAATCCGTCGATTCCGATCTCTCCCTCGCCGATCGGCTTGTGGCGATCCTTGGTGCTGCCCAGGGTTCCGGTGGAGTCGTTCAGGTGGAGTGCCACCAGTTTCTCGAGTCCCACCTCGCGGTCTACCTCCTGTACCAGGGAGTCCCATCCCTGGGCGGTGCGGATATCGTAGCCGGCGGCGAAGGCGTGGCAGGTGTCGATGCAGACCGCCACCCGCTCCGGCTCTTTTACATACCCGAGAATGCCCGAAAGCTGGGCGATCGTGCGACCGATCGATGCACCCTGGCCGGCGGTATTTTCCAACACCAGGACGCCTCCGTCTACTTTCTCAAGCACGCGGTCCATACCGTCGGCGATGCGTCGGAGGGTGGCGTCTTCATCGAGTTCACCCTTGGAGGTACCAGGGTGAAAGTTGAGCCACCGCAGTCCCAGCTGGACGGTGCGGTGGAGCTCATCGGCGAGGCCGTCCACCGATTTCTCACGCGTCTCGTCGGAGGGGCTGCCCAGGTTGACCAGGTAACTGGCGTGGGGAATCGACTGGTCCGCGGAGTACCCCTGCTCCCGCATGGCGGCGTGGAACGCGTCGATAGTTTCCTGCTCGTACGGTTTAGAGGTCCAGCGGCGCTGGTTGCGGGTAAATAGGGCCAGGGCGGTGGCGCCGATCTCCGCGGCGTTCCCCGGGGCGTTATCCACCCCGCCGGAGGCGCTCACGTGGGCCCCCACATATACGGTTCGTGTGCTCATGGCGCTGATTGTGCCCCGCCCGGCGTGCTGGGACAAGGGGGTGGGGCGCAAGCCGGCTCGGCAGCTATCGGCCGCCGCGCGTACCGGTGGCCGGCGGGCCGGCCCGAGATTTACGGCGAGGTCACCTGGAGGCCGTTGGATACCAAGGGAAGGAAGTGATCGGTGTTGTAGGTATAGATGCGGCTGCACTGCGCCTGTTCCGCAGCCACTACATGGAGGGCATCATAGACGACCCCACTTACCAGTCCCTGCCCCGCCACTCGGGCAATCGCCTCGGTGTAGGCCGGGGTCTTCAGGGACACCACCGTGAGACGGGCAACGAACGTCTCATCTATCAGACGTCGCGCTTCGTCGGGCGTCACTCGCCGCCTCAGCGGTAACGCGGTGAGAACCGAATAGCATTCCGCTAGGGCGTGGGTGGAACAGAACCCCCGTTCCGGGGCCGTGGTGCGCTCGGCAAACAGGTGAAAGCAGGCAGCATGATTGGCCAACTGATCGACCACCGCCGGCACCAGGACCGACGTGTCAAAAAGGACGTTCATCTACTCTGGGTCCTCAGCCACCAGAAACGCGTCGCGCTGCGCGCGCTGGCTGGTGATGAACGCGCCCACATCCAGGTCTTGGTTGTGGAGATCACCGTCTTCACCGTGATGCACGAGAATTCCATCTTGGTACTGAAGCGATGGCCCCATCCGAGCGGGAGCGATGCGGATACCCCGAGCGTCACCGGCGATCTCCAGCTCCGTTCCCGGTTGCAGGTGATAGCGACGGCGAAGCTCTTTAGGAATGACTACTCGCCCTGAGCGATCAATGGTAATCCTCATACCATAATGGTAATTGGATTACCATGGCCGGTCAACGATTGCGCGCATGACCTCCGTTTTCTTGACTGCCGGATTGTAGTACCTTTGCGGCAATGAACAGCATCATGCAGGTACGCGACCTCGTCAAAAACTACGGGACCGTCCGTGCCGTGGACGGAGTCTCCTTTGAGATTCCCGAAGGAATATGTTTCGGGCTCCTCGGTCCCAACGGGGCGGGCAAGACCACCACGATCGAGATGATGGAGGGCATCCTGAAAGGCACCTCCGGGGAGATCCTCTTCCGCGATCAGCCGATCGGCCAGCGCTTTCGCGAGAAGGTGGGAATTCAGTTTCAATCCACGGCGTTGCCGGAGTTTATCACCGTCCGGGAGACGCTCAAGATGTTTCACGCATTCTATCCCGATCCCCGAGAGATCGAGGACGTGATTCACATCTGCTCGCTGGAGGACATCATCAACCGCGATAACCGCAAGCTCTCCGGTGGCCAACGGCAGCGGCTGCTCTTGGCGCTGGCGATCGTTCCCAATCCGGAGATCGTCTTTCTGGACGAGCCCACCACCGGGCTGGACCCGCAGGCGCGACGCAACTTCTGGGAGCTGATCCGGCGGATTCGCGCGGAAGGTACCACGGTGGTGCTCACCACCCATTACATGGACGAGGCGCAACTGCTCTGCGATCAGGTGGCGATTATGGACCATGGTCATCTGCTGGAACTGGATACTCCGGATCGGTTACTGGACAAGCACTTCGAAGGTGTGGTGATCCGCGTACCCGTGGACGATGAGGAGTTCATGGAAATGACCTCCAGCAGGTTGGATGAAACGCTGCAGGGGCTCCTGGCGGAGCAGACCAACCTGGATGGCCTCACCATTCACAAGCCCAATCTGGAAGACCTGTTTATTAAACTCACCGGCAGTTCCCTACGGACATAGGAGTAGACCCCCAATGCGAAGATTTGCAGCAATCTATAAAGCCCGAACGATGGAGTTTGTCCGCGACCGGGGAACGTTCTTCTGGAATCTGCTCTTTCCGGTGGTGCTGGTCTTTGGCTTCGCCTTTGCTTTCTCCGGCCAGGACCAGACGCTCTTCACCGTGGGAATCTTGGGAGAGCCGGGGGAGGAGTTCGCCTTCCTGGAGATCGAACAGATCGAATTCATCCGTTATGGCACTGAGGGCACCGAGAACACCAATGGTACCGATGCGGCCGCCGGCGGCACCGATCTCACCGCGGAGGAAGTGGTGGAGCGCGTACGGCGGCACCAACTGGATATGGTGCTCGACTTTGACGCGGGGCGCTACTACGTAAATCGGCAGTCCGCCAACGGCCCCGTCCTGCGGCGGCTGCTGGAAAGCGCCGGTGACAGCGGCGCCGGGGCCGCTACAGGTGCGGATGCGGGAAGCGGGGCCGATAGTACCGCCGATGACAGCGGCGCCGGGGCGGTACCCCTGCAGGAGGAGGCGGTCAGCGGCGAACCGATCCGGTACGTGGACTGGGTGGTTCCCGGAATCATCGGCATGAACATGATGTTTAGCTGCCTCTTCGGGGTGGGCTTCGTGATCGTGCGCTACCGCAAAAACGGCGTCCTGAAGCGGCTCAAGGCAACCCCGGTTTCGGCGTTTACCTTTATTAGCGCCCAGGCGGCCAGCCGATTGGTGATCGTGGTGATCACCTCGGCGGCGGTGTATGCCGGGACCAACGCCTTTCTCAACTTCATGATGAACGGCTCCTATCTGCTGCTGCTCCTGCTCACCACCCTGGCAATCCTATGTATGATCGCGGTGGGGTTGGTATTTGCATCACGCATTAAGAGCGAGGAGCTCGCCGGAGGACTGCTCAACCTGGTGACCTTCCCGATGATCATTCTTAGCGGCGTCTTCTTCTCCCTGGAAGGAACACCCCGCATTATGCAGCGGGTCTCCCGGGCGTTGCCGCTGACCCACTTCACCGAGGGCGCCCGGGCGATCATGATCGAGGGTGCCGGCCTGGCACAGGTGGCCCCGAACCTGCTCTTTCTCGCGGTGCTCACCGCGGTGCTGCTGGTAGTGGCGGCGGGGCTCTTCCGGTGGGAGTGAGGTGGCGCTCCGCGCCCTGCGGGAGGAGGCCGCGGGAGCGGCCCGCGGGGCGGCTAACCTCGACCCAATGCAGCCGCAGCGGGAGCCGCCACGTGCCGCCCCTTGTCCCGCCGTTTTCCAGCAACTACAGTAGAGTGCATGAGTAGCCAGCTATTGACCGTCTCCTTTTGGACCGACCTCGCTCAGGACGCCGTAGCCTGGGCGATCCAAAGCCTCCCGCCGATCATCCTCATACTGGTTATCGCCCTGGTGGCATCGCGAGTCATTCGTCGGCTGCTCGCTCATGCCTCCGCCCTGATCGCCACCAATCTTAAGCGTGCCGGAGGTATCGATCCGGGAGAACTGGACAAACGCGTGCAGACACTCACCGGTATTCTTACCGCCAGCTTCCGGGTGATATTGTGGCTGGTAATCGCAATGATGATTCTCAGACGGCTGGGTATCGACGTGGCGCCGATCATCGCCGGCGCCGGAATTATCGGTTTGGCGGTAGGTTTTGGCGCGCAGGAGCTGGTGCGGGATTTCATCTCCGGGTTTTTTATTCTTCTCGAGAACCAGATCCGCGCCG
>JAWOCO010000255.1:0-5392 GCA_046483765.1 Alkalispirochaeta sp.
GGGTGCTCGCGGAGGCGCTGTCGCACTACCGGGGGAGCGCCATCGTGGTCTCCCATGACAGGTACTTCCTGCAGGACGTTTCAACCGACGTCCTGGCGCTGTGGCCGCGCGCGCTTCCCAAAGAGCTGCGCCCTTCCCGGGCGTGGCGCTACTATCCCGGCAGCTACCGGGAGTTCGAGGGCAGCCATCTGGGAGAAGTCTTTGCCACCTCGGAAGCGATATCGGCCACGCAAACCGCCCCCACCTCTCCCGGGGCGAATAAACCGCGTAAGCATGACTATGCGGAGCAGAAAGCGCTACGCGGTGAGCTCCGCCGTCTGGAACGCACGGAGCACGAGCTGCTGCAGAAGATGGAGCGGTTGGAACACGCGCACCATGAAATTCAGCAGGCGATGTCCTTGGAGGAAAACTACACCGATTCCGCGACGATTCGTCGCCTCCAGGAATCTCTGCAGGAAAATGAAGAGGACCAGCACGCGACTACCACAGAGTGGGAAGATACCGTTCAACTCCTGGAAGAACTCAGGTCACAGATGTAAGGCGTATTGCTCTCACAAACTCCTGTGAGTAACTTCTGGGCGATGAGACGTAACAAATCGGAGAAACTACTGTGATTCGAGTGCCGGTATTCCCCCTGGGGCTCGTCCTTATGCCCAGGATGCCTCTGCCCCTACACATCTTTGAGGAGCGCTACCGCTTAATGGTGCACCAGTGTTTAGACGAAGAGCAGTCCTTTGGCGTTGTACTGCATACCGGCACAACCCTGCAGACGGTGGGCTGCCTCGCCTCTATCGAGAACGTCATCAATCGCTACGACGATGGTCGTTTGGACATCCTCACCGTGGGTACGGATCGCTTTCGCGTGGAAGCGATGCACGAGGAGAAGGCGTTTCTGGAAGCTGACATCGAAATCTTTGAAGATCATCCGGTAACGGATGAGCAGGCCGTAGATCTGCACAAACTGACCGAAAGTGCGGTGGAGGACCTCAAGGAGTTTGCCAACGTGGCTGGATACGAGATCGATCAATCGATGCTGAGCAACCTCTCTGCAGAAGAACTGTCGTTCTTGCTATCAACCACCGATGTATTCAGCACGGAAGAGAAGCAGCAACTGATTGAACTCCGCTCCACCACAGATCGAATGGAACGGGCCGCCCGAGCACTGCACGCCGGCCGCGAGCGCCGTGCCATGACCCAACGGATTCAGGAGATGCTCGGTAAAGACAACGAGGATATCAATCATCTGTTCAACTGATACGGGCGGCCGAATACAAACCGACAGCCGGATACGATCCGGCCACCGAGTACAACGAATCGCCCTGAGCGCGGCAATCGCGATTGACTTTGAGAAACGATACCGCCCAAAGGCGCTGAAGTTCTTTGACCGTGTGTTAAAGTACTAGTACCATGGAACTACTGGAAGTTGCGCTTACCGACGGGCCTCATGGTCTTGATCACGCCCGCTCCTTGCGAGCCGTAACCGGGCGAACTGAACCCTCACGCCGCAACGGCGTGGTTCTCTGGGACGTGACGCTAACCCTCACCGTGCGGGCGCCCGATTCCTGGTGGAAGCAGGCGCACCAGTATTTCCCAGACGTCTTGTGGATGCGGTCACGGTCGGACGTTCCCGATGACCAGCGACTGCTCCTGCAGGAAGATTTTGAAAACCCTATTCCCGAAGGGCTCCTGGAGCATCTCAACTCCATCGCCGGTCACGGGACGCGGTCCGTACTAAAAGCCCAACTTCCGGAGAGCTTCTTGCGTTCCGGCGTAATTCATACCAACATGGAAACGGTATTGACTGTACTCCGCGAGCGAAGCCACTACAGTGCAGGTCATTGGCATCTCTTCTGCCGCGGTATACGAGAGATGGAGTCAATACAGCCGCTTCTGGCGGAATAGAGAGGTACAGTATGCCCGACTACGCAAACCGACTACAGGAAATCTTCGATGTCCGAGAGCGCGCCATACAGGAATGTGAAAACCAACGGCGCCTGATCGGCGAACGTCTCCTTGATCTACCGGAGAACGAACTTCCAGAACAAGCGGGGCCGCTTGTCCAACGCCACCATTCGATTCATGAACGTCTGGAAGCGGCCAGCTCGGCGATCGAACGCTTGATGCAGATCGACCAGCGCCAGAACGATATCCGGGAACGGATGAAGGTTCTCCAAAAGGAACGGGAAAACCTGTTTCGTGGACTGGACAGCGTGTACGAACAGATAGGCGCCGTGGCGTTTCGTCTGTTCCGAGACCATCCGCTCATCGACGCGTCGTACTCCCAAGCGTTTGAGGATCTGGCCCGCTATCAGGATGATATTCGCGTTCTCGACTCCCAACTCGATCGATATGCGGCGGAACCGGCGCAGTCCCAGCGGTCCATCATGGAGCGGGTCGGCACCCGCGCTCGACGAGCGATCGCCAAGAATCGGAAATCAGTGCGCTCAAACCAACTTCCTCGCCTCCTGCAGGAGGCCGGGCGTCGTCTGGTGGAAACGGATTTTGTCGCCCAGATGGAAGACGAGGAACTCGAAGCGGTTGCCAAACCTATTAGGGATGTAGAGCACCGCCGGGACGAGATCGATGCTGAGCTACAGGAGCTGAAATCCGAGTCAGGGAAGCTCGTGGCCGAGTTCAACAGTCTCGGAAACGGGCAGAAGCTCTCAAAGGCACGCAAGGACCGGGAATCCGAGATCGAGGCGGCAAAGTCGGAGAGCGACGAGATTCTCGCCTCTCTGGGACGTGTGGCGCGCGACGCGCCACCGGACGCACTCACCGAAGAGGTGGACTCCCTGAAACAGTGCGAGGAGCGGATCGCTCATTTCGACGCTCTTCTGGAGCGCCTCAGGGCGGGACAGAAAGCGCTTACCGTTGGTGATGAGATATCACAACTGCAGGAACGAATCGCCCAGCGCCGGCGAGAGCTGGAAGACATGGAACAGGAGACGGAAGCCAAACAGCGCGAACTGCAGGAACTCGAAGAGCAACGGGGTGACGAAGCAGACTTGTTTGACACGTGAGCGGTTGAAACGGGATGGATTTACCGTTTGAAAGCGAGCGCTATCCTCTGGCAGCACGAATGCGGCCGCGGACGCTTCAGGAGTTTGTAGGCCAGGATCATATCCTGGCTCCGGGAAGGCTGCTGCGCCGCGCAATAGAAGCGGATCAGATCAGCTCTCTTGTGCTCTCCGGCCCTCCGGGCACCGGCAAGACGACTCTGGCGCAGGTGGTGGCTCAACAGACGCGCAGTCAGTTCCTCTCCGTCAACGCGGTGCTCAGTGGTGTAAAAGATCTGCGCCTGGCTATCGACAAGGCGAAGTCGTTTCGGGAGCAGGTGAACCGTCGGACGATTCTGTTTGTCGACGAGGTACACCGCTGGAATCGCTCACAACAGGATGCACTTCTCCCCTGGGTTGAAGAGGGCACGATTATCCTCATCGGCGCCACCACGGAAAACCCCTTTTTCGAGGTAAACCGCGCGTTGTTGTCGCGGAGCCGTGTCTTTTTGCTGAAACCACTGGAGCCGCGCCATCTTCACCGCGTTCTCGACAGCGCCTTGAGCGATCCCGAGCGGGGCTACGGCAATTACGCGGTGACGATCACGGATGAAGCGCGGGAGCACCTGGTGGCTACCGCTGCCGGCGATGCCAGAACACTTCTAAACGCCGTGGAACTGGCAGTCGAGACCAGTCACGACTCGTTTCCCCCACCCCCGGGAAGCACGATTCATGTGGACCTCGCTACCGCTGAGGACAGCATTCAACGTAGGGCGGTCCTGTACGACAAGGATGGGGATTACCATTTCGATACGATCAGCGCTCTGATCAAGTCGATCCGCGGGTCCGATCCGGACGCCGCTCTGTACTGGCTGGCACGCATGGTCACCGCCGGTGAAGATCCCCACTACATCTTTCGCAGGCTCCTGGTACAGGCCTCTGAAGACATTGGCTTGGCGGAGCCCCAGGCGATCTCCGTGGTGAACGGCTGTGCTCAGGCGTTTGATCGCGTCGGACTCCCGGAGGGGCAGTTCCATCTCGCTCAGGCAGTGCTGTATCTGGCCAACTGCGAGAAATCAAACAGCGCTCTCGCCTATTTTGATGCGCTGCAAAGTTTAGACGACGTCAGCGACACGGAAGTGCCCCACCATCTGCGGGATGCCAATCGGGATGGCGCGGCCCTGGGCCATGGCAAGGGGTATCTCTATCCCCACGCCTACCGGGACCATTGGGTCGCGCAACAGTACCTTCCCGGCGGGCTCCAAGGCCGCCAGTTCTATCAGCCGGGGTCTCTCGGCTGGGAAGGCGCGCGCGCGGAACAACTCGGCGAGCGGCGCCGCCTACAGGTGGCGGCAATCCAGGAACAGCCGGATACCGCCTGGGTTGTGGCTCCCTCGCGCGGCGGTGACAGCGACTGGACCTATCGGGCCGAAGGTGAACTCTACGAGCACGTCCGCAAACTGAGAGATCTGCTGGTCGCTCAGCTGCAGCTCAATCCGGAAGATCGGGTACTCCTCGCCGGCGACGGAGTCCTGGTAACCGTATGGGAAGTGCTTCGTCGCGCCCACGGTGGGCTCACGGCGGTATGGAGCCCGCCGGACACCTTGGAAATCATCCGCTATTCCCTGACTATCGATGGCTCGAGACTTGAGGCGCCGGAGTTGGTACCGTGTCCGACAACGCTACATCCGGACCACGCCTCCGATGCGGAGCGGTCTTACCACAGCGGTCCGTTTGACCGGGTTCTGGTGCGCACGTTTACTGGCGTGGATCCCCTCCAGACGGTAGCAACAGTTTTGCAACTCCTCGACTCCCACGGCCGGGCGGTCATCGTCGATGTGGATCCCATGGATGGCACCCGGCCCTCAACGGTGCTGGAACTACAACCAACCGATCGCGAAGCGCTGGAGGCCGCCGAGCGGAGCGTGGCTCCCCAGCGAAGCGCCGCCTGGAACGAGGTGAGTAGGTCGGTATCACAGGCTCAGGTGACGATTACCCCGCATTCAGTGATCACTCCCCGACAGATCTCCTCAGAACAGTTCAAGCAGTGGCTGCACCCCGATGCGCCACTGGGAAGGGCACTTACCCACCACGCCGGTGCGGAAGCACGTGCACGTATTCAGGCAGCAGGCAGCGCCGTCCACCAACAGACCGTTCAGTGGAGTAGAAGCTATCGCCTGATCACCGTCACGCGGTCCTCACCAGCACCGCCTCCCGGAGCCACGGCTTGACAAATTGCGGCGATACCGGGCATAGTCCACCGCACTTGCGGTGGATGTAGTTCAATGGTAGAGCGCCAGATTGTGGTTCTGGTTGTTGTGGGTTCAAGTCCCGTCATCCACACGGAGTCGCGCCCGTAGCTCAGCTGGATAGAGCGTCGGACTTCGAATCCGCAG
>JAWOCO010000222.1:0-6104 GCA_046483765.1 Alkalispirochaeta sp.
AGTTCAGGCAGGTCGTCTGTCGACCCCGCGAAGAAAGCGCCGGCCGAAAAGCTGGCGTACATGCGCCGGGCAAAATCGATATCGGCAAACAGTTCAAATCCCAAACCGGAGGTGCCCTGCCCAAGCGTACCTCCCGCTCCTCGCGCACCCAATCCAACAACGGGCCACCGGCCCGGAGCCCGCCGCTCACGTCGCGACCATCCTGCACGCGCATTCCCGTCGTCGGAACGATCCGGCGCGCGCCCACCGGTGGACAGGGCAAGCCCAAGAGATCCCCCTAAGGAAAAACCCGGTGAGAGTCCGGGGTCGATGCCGGCCACGGTGGTTATCGGTGTTGAAAGATCATCTTCCGGATAGAGCTCATCGCCCTCCTGTACCCTATCAGCACCGAAAGGGACGTTATAATCGGCGTATAGTTGACCTATTAGGCTGACGCGCGACAGATGGACGCGTGACATAATCCCAAGCCCCAGCATTCCTTGTGGGAATACGAAATCAGTAAAGCCATCACCTGTCTCGAGCGTTGAAATCCACTGGTCACCGCCGTAAAAGAACACTCTCCTGAAGTCTACGCCCACGCGTCCCACCGGAATCAGATCCGCCCGGGCGGGTCCCCATTGCCACTCCCCGAGGCGATACCCAACTGACCAACGGAAATAGTCTGCCGCCTCAATACGCAGATCTATCTTCGTCCCGTTGGCAATATCGCTACGGACTTGCGCGATACTGTCTGACTGATCATTATCCACACCCTCGTATCCGGTAAGACCGAAACTGATCCCCTGATACCATCCACCGTTGAAATCGAGTCCCACACCGAGCTCAAATCCGAAAAAATTTCGGCCGTTGGAGAGCATCTGCTGTCTCTTGGCTACGCCTCCATAGGACACGATCGGCCGCCTCCCCGCAACCGTACGCGTGCTCCGTGACCACGGCCGCGGACTCACCTCGGCTTGTGGTTCGCGCTCCGGCTCCTCCTCCGGCTCGGCGGCGGCCACCGCTTCCGGCTCTTCTACCGGCTCCTCCGTCGGTTCCTCGTCCGGCTCCGGGTCGGGTGCCGCCTCGGTCACCGGAGGCGGAGGGAGGATCTCGAAGGTAAGGGCGGCCACGGCACCTTGAGCAATTTGAACGCGCTCTTCCAACACCACGGCGCCGGGATCGGCACCATTGTTTGCTACCACCGTTATCTCCCGCTCACCAATGAGGACGCTGTCGATACGGGGCTGATCCACGGCGACCTGGCTGCCGTCGATAAACACCCGGTAGCTACCTTCGTCCCAGCCGGTATTCTGCAATCGAAGGGAGCCAAAGGCGATGCGCTGGCCGGAAAAGGCGGTGACGAAGCTCGTTGCCAAGGCATCCGACGCGTCGAACGTGCCAAAGATCGATTCCGCTGTTTCCCGCTCGGAAACCGTGATCGATTGGCTCGCTCGCTCCCACACCGACGCCGTGATCACAAAGCTCGCGTCCTCCGCTTCACCGATCTGATCCAAGGCGCCAAAGACGATGTAGTCCATCGTTTCCCGCTGGCTAAACGCCTCCAGCGCGGCGGGATCACCGCGGATCACGCCCTCCGGGATACGCTCCGGTGGCAACTCGCGGACCTCGAAGTCTCCCAGAAGGCGTAGGGTAAGCTTGATCGTGTCGGCCACCGTGCCGCCAACGGGGTCCAGGGCGCTGTTTCCGGTCTGGTTGGCCGCCGGCACCACGAGCACCCACGGGGCGATACTCGCATCCTGGGCCACGACATGCGGCACTCCGAGAAGCGCCACCATTAGCGCGATGCCGGTGAGACGCCGGATTCGGAACGTCCTTCGATCGGTAGGTAGTCTCCGCGCACCGCCTATGATGACTCTCCTCAGCTGCATAATACTATATGCCAGCAAAGGCCGTGCCAGGCTCATAGCAGCCGTTTTCCCCGTCACGAGAGGTCGTACTACACGAAACGTGAGAATTTCATACACGAAACGTTACGTGACCGCGAAATGTGCGACGAACAAAAAAACAGCCCCTGTCAGAAATACGTTCCTGACAAGGGCCGTGTGGGTCAGACTGATGGAAGCAAAGACATACTACAGAACGTTCGTAGCCTACTGCTCTTCCGCGGTCGTATTACTCGACTGCGGTTCCTCTTACTTCTATCGTACCCCAGCTTACGAAAGGAACGAAAGCTGACAACAGATAGTCTACCCCGGTGAAACCGTAATCGATTTCCAAGTTGCGGGCGGCAGACGCCTCACTGCGTGTCAGTTCGGGATCGATCATTGCATCCAGATTCTCCCAATGTTTATCGGTAAACGTCACGAGCTCAGGGTGAATGAAGTATATGAACCCCTCAGAAGCCTCAAATGAACCGGTGGACTCACCTTCGATTTCACCGTAAGAGAGCTGACCGCTCTCCGAGGCAAACGTGCTCATACAACCAGAGAGTACGAGCACCGCTGCTACCAGCGCGATCCCGACAATGTATTTTGCTTTCATGTAACTATCCTCCTTATTGGACTATCACGTGCTTTGCTCCCATGGCATCTCATTTCATATGAGATGTCCCACAGTCTTGACCCACTACATTAATTTCTGTCATCCATTGGAAAAACTCCGGTCATAATCCCTATGCTTACCAACGCCTCTCCTCTGTGCGTGGCACCCGCCCCAACAGAGATCCCTCCGATATTTCCCATAGGAATGAGTCCGACCAGTGTCGCCTCGCCGGTGACGCGGGGCTCTCGAGGAATGCCGGCAACCACGTCTCCAAGCAAAAAGATTCCAAAGTTGCGCCCATTGGCACGTGAGAACCGTTCGAACAGCGGTATCTCGACTCCTGTCGAGATATACAGCGGTCGTTCCGGCTCCCAGCCGACGCCAACACGAACCCTGGGCATACGAAGGCCGGGAAAACCGTAGGTGAACGTGGCTCCCGCACGGCGTGGCGAAAACCGACCCTCTCCGTCGCTATCTTGGTCGAGGTTTAGATAACTGTAATACTCATAGGAGACGCCGAGAAAGCGGGAGTCGTATGGTTCCTCAGTCTCGCCATACAGACGAGGCGACAGAGCAGCCGAATCAGAAAACGCGGGTGTTACTACCAGAGTCATCAGCAGAAGCAACAGCACATGCCTTGGGCGCAAAACAGCGATGTTAATCAATAGCATCTCCACGACCTATACTATCACACTATCTCTGGTATAGGCGAGGACAATACTCACCTAATTGACGAAAAACCGAAAACGGTACTGAGAGAGGTTGGCGATACTGAGTTAGGTAGTGCCACATGTGCGTGCACCCACTACGTCTGCGAAAACCACGTCACGCGCCGCCGCGGATGAACTTGTGCTGAAGTATTCCCCACACGCGGTCGACCGCTTCTCCGCTACCGGTGAGCAGGAAGTGGACACGGTCAAACTGCATCGGTCCCACCGGCACTGGGTCCAATTCACGCAGAGTGATCGTCCAATCGGGGCCGGAGAACACGTCTCCGGTGGGAGTACAGCCAGGAAGCGAGGTGACATATCGGCGGGCGAGGGTGATAGAGATGTCCCGAAACTCTCTTTCCATCTCCACCAGCCTATCCTACCACGGAATACTTCTCAGTGCAGCGGGTACCTGCAGGCTATCCGCGGGACGTGATGAAGTCGGTTGTTGATTCGCTCCATTCGGAACTCGGATCGCGACTCATTCGAATCGATCGGACAGACGTAGTCCGCCTCTGTTTTCGGGGTGGCGTGCTCTCGATGTCATCGAGCCGCTGCTGAAGCCCGCCCATCCGTGCCTCGACCAGTTCGGCATGCTGAACGCGTCCCAGGAGCTCCTGGATAAGCCAGTTCGTTCCATAGTTCATGGTGTGCCTCCGCTCCTGCGCCGTGCCGGTAGTAACAGCGCGCCGACGAACGTGGCGCAGACAAGAGCGACGATGACTCCCGAGTCACCGATCCAGAGTGCTGCCTGTTCCCCGGTGGTATGACCGTCAAAGGGAAACTGAATGATCGTGTTCCAGGCGCTGTGGCCGATCAGCGCGGGCCAGAGCGACCCAGTTGTGTGTACCCAGTGTGACCACAGCGCGTGGAGCGCGATTGCCAAGACGGTAAACGCCGCCACGGCGATCACCGGCCCACCGCCGGCGGCGTACTGCCCGGAGGCGATCAGCGGGGCGTGCCACGCCGCCCAGACCATCCCTCCAAACAGCAGCGGATGGGGGATACCACTACGTCGCAGGCGCGGGGCAAGGAACCAACGCCACCCCCATTCCTCACCAGCCACTATCACAACTCCCGGAAGAACTCCCAGGGTGATCGCCCGGACGAGCTCGTTCAGAAGGCTAATGATCGGTCTCACCCCGGGCGTCATCGTGACCAATTCTGCGAGCCCGGCAATCCATGCAACACCGTAGGCAACGAAGCCCGTTGCCACCGGCAACAGAACCGCCACACCAATCGCCCGGCCGGCGGCTCCCCGACGGTCGGCGCCACCGAGCCTCAGCGCGCCGGCAAGTCCCAGCGCGCCACCACGCCCAAGTGCGCCACCGAGCCCCAAAGCGCCGTCGAGCCCCAAAGCGTGGCGGGTCCGCCGTATCGGCGAGGGGTGCCGTCGGAGCTTCCCGGCTCCCACAGCTGCCAGCGCTGGGGTCCACATGAGTGCCACGATGAGCAGCGGCTGTTCCGTAACCGGCTTTGAGCGAAGAAAGATCGGTAGGTACAGCGCAAGTGACAGTGCAAACACGAGCGCAACAAACAGCGCGATATCGCCGCGGGCATCGCGACGGACAGACCCGGTATCCTGTTTCATACGATTGATGGTAGTTCTTGTGCGTCCGAACCGATATCGGGAGAGTTACTGAATTTAGCCGGGACCGTAGAAATACGTAAAGTTACGTAATCGCCGGGCCCAGCTGTCGGCCCAGCTGCCGGCCAGCCACCGGTTCAGCTGTAGCGCTGGACGAGAGCTATCAGCTCCACGCGACGACCAAGGTCGCACTTACGGTACAGGTTCTGGATGTGGGTATCCACGGTGCGGGGAGAGATGCACAGCTCCTCGGCGATCTGGCGGCTACTGTCACCGCGGCAGATATGTCCGGCGATTTGCGCCTCTCTGCGCGTCAGATCGTACTCCCGGATAAACGCCTCCGGTAATTGACCACGTGCGCCTTTCCCGACAACTCCTCCAGGGCGAAACTGACCGAGAACCGGCACAGCGACTACTATCGCCCAGAACACGTTAAACACCGCCGAGCTCAATGCTACCAGCGGAATCGATGGGGTTGTGGGGAGGTACACCGGAAGCAGGGCAGCTTCCACCGCAACGGACAGGTGCCAAACGGTGGCTACCACGAAAAACAGCAAGATCCAGCGGTGCCACGGACCCTCAACGAGCGTTCGGCGGTGGCGAAATCCCCAGACGAACCATCCGCCGAGGTACAGGTACACGATACCGGCGACGGCCCGGCGCCACGCCACGGTGCTGCTGATTCCGGTTACCGCCGTCGCCGCGATCGTGATGCCCAGCGCTAAACCGAGGATCAGGCGCAGCCGCCTGCGAGACGGCGACGACACCGCGTGCAAAACGAATCGCGGGGCGAAATAGAGAACGACACAGGTTGCGATCGCATCGATCATTAGATAGATCAGACCGCTGGTAGCCGCGATCTCACCCGCGGCGGACTCTACCAGGTAGAGACGCCGGATCAACGTGTACGTGTATACCAGGTCAAATGCCGCCTGGGCCCCGAGGAACAGAACGTAGCTGAGCAACCACTTAAAGGGACGTTGCTGGTAGGAGAGAAACGCAAGAACGACAGCCACGAACAGTGAGGTAAAGCTCACCATCCGCATCCAAATGACGAAGTCGTTTAACACCGTCTGGGAAGTATACCAGAGGCGGGGGGATCACGGAACGGATGAGCTCGCCTACCTATCGTATCCGACGTAGAGCATGTTCAGTCCACGGCGGATGTCCGCGGTCACGCGCCGCGAATCACGCGCCGCCGCGGATGAACTTGTGTTGAAGTATTCCCCAGACGCGGTCGATCGCTTCCCGGCTGCCGGTGAGCAAGAAGTGGACGCGGGCACAGTGCATCGCTCCCACCGGCATTGGGTCCAATCGGGGCCGGA
>JAWOCO010000398.1:0-10619 GCA_046483765.1 Alkalispirochaeta sp.
TGTACGCCGAGGAGGTTCTCGTGGAGCCACAGCAGGGGAATGGCTGCCCAGCCGTGGGATCCCGTGTCATCGCTCGGTTGCGCGTTATTAACCGGCGGGGTGCCGTCCGGTGCGGCGGTATCCCACGGGCCCTGCTCAATCGGGGCTAACCCGATGTCCTCCCGACGCACCTGATACTCCGGAAGTGGACCGCCCTGCGCTCCCTGCAGGTGTGTCGGAATGGGGTTTCTCGGATGGCGGGGAAGATATGGCGCCATCCGCTCCCGGAGATGGCGGACTGCGCGCTGCGAGCGTCCGACCTGAGAGAGGACGGAAAGCACGCGACCGGAATAGCTGGGATTATTCCATCGAACCACACCGGGTGGAGGGCTTCCCACGGGATCTGGGAAGACGGCGTCGATGGCGTTCCGCGCTTCTTCGTCGGAGAGCAGGCCGATCTGCAACGCGAAGGTATGGCTTGCCTGCGAAATTCCGCGAGGATGGGCGTTGTCAACATACGCCGGGTGGGGCGCTGTATCGTTCTCACTTCCCGGCTTGTGATGTAGGACATCGGTGATGAGCGCTGGGCACCTAATCGGCGGAGAGCATTCGTCGCCGGGGACGACAAAGTGCTGTCTGTAGCTCGACCGGAGGGTCGCGGCTGCTTCACCCCAGGAGTGGGCCGCTTCGCTGTTACCAACCACGTGAGCGAGAACGACCGACCATTCCAGGCGCTGAATTATCGACGGCGTAACCATCCCACTGGCGTAGTAGCTGTGCATATCGGCAGTCACCCGTATGTCTCCAAACATGAAGGAGGTCGCAAGCAACCCGTTTTCATCCAGGTGTGTGAGAAGGCCCTGCCAAAAACGCTCAAGCGTCGGGAAATACCTCTTTACAACCTCAGGATCACCGGTCCACATATATTCGTCGTATAACGCGGCAACCCATTGCACGGACCAATCGAAGGGAGCCGCAGCGAACGGATAGTTGCTCGGCGCAAAAGGGTGGAAGTTGCCCGCTTCGGTCTGACTTTCGGCATGGGTTCGAAGCATGAGACGGCGCAGGCGCGCATCACCAAACCAACGCTCACTTACCAGTGCCCGCGGTCTCAGATCTTCGTCCCACTGCCCGTCCTCCCGACCAGGGGTATCGATGTAGGCATCGGTCATCGTTACTTCCGCATGGGTGAGTGCAAGCTGAACGTACTTCTCGATTTCATGATCTCCACAGCTGAAGGATCCTTTCGGACGGATGGCGTACTGTGACTTGACAACCGCCACCGAGGAGAGTGAAAGCTCCGTATCGTCCTGAAAGCGGATCATGAGCTCAAGCCAGCGGCACGTCCGTTCATCCGGGACTTCGTAGGTGGTCTCCGTTCCCTGGAGCCACAGACGGTCGGCATAGCCGGTTCCTACGACCCCCTCGGTGTGGACCGCACCGTCATCCCGAACATGCCGTAATCCGCTGTAGATGGAAACGGGAATCTCTCCGTATCCGAGATCGACGCTGACACGGTGATCGCAGGCCGCGGTAACCGTAGGATAGCCATGAACGGGACGCCCAAAATCGAGGGTTACGTAGAATTGGTCTCCCGCTCTGCCGCGTATCGTCATGGGACCATGATCACCGGGGCGGTGTACCAGGGCCGACGCTGCATCTTTGAGGGGCGGTTCAGGTACCAGTTTCTGTGTACTGAAGGCTTTCGCCACGGCGTGCGGGTTTGCGGCCACCGCTTCATCGTCGGGGATCAGAGAACCCACACGGCCCGCGTTCAGCACGGACTCGGCATAGACGAGGTGTTCGCGCTGGCGTGCTGTTTCTGCAGACGGGGGAGTCTCTGGAAGGAGTCCCTCCGGTACGGCGACGACAGGCTGCCAGCGGCCGGTGCTCTTCGGCGGCGTCAGCGCACCTGACATGATTATTGGAAAACGAACTCGCGAGGCGCCGCCGGCGATGCCCCTGATCTGTGCTTCATGCTCCAAGAACTGATCGGCCGGTGCCCATTCCCACTCAGCTCCGGTATTCACGAACTCGGAACGGATGTAGAGACCAGCATGGGTGTTGCCGGTGCGCTGGAACGTGACTATATCGCCCCAGTTATGGTGGAGTACCTGGATAGAGTTTGTTCCCGTGTTCAGATGTTGGAGGACACGTACCGTCGTGCTGGTGACAAACCGCTCGTCGAAACGGGTCACCTTACGGAGGACGCACGCTCCGTTGACATATACGCGGGCGTTGCTGTTGGCTGCGATTTCAAGCGTCCCATCTTCAGGTAATTCGGTGAGCTCGAAGGCGGTTCGAAACCAGGTCCAGCGGTTGACGGGTGATGGCATCTCTCGGTCCGACCAGATCCACTGAGCATCAGCTGTGGGTAATATTGACGGGGTGGAACTCATAGTCACTACTTCCTTTCTGAGACGCGGTTACCCGCGTAACTAACTACGCTGGGTAGCATCGTACGGTTGTTCCAATTAGTCAAGAAAAACTTCGAAGAGACCGCAGGAGAATGGCGGTCGCCGTATGCCGCCTATGGCGGTACGCCCACCTATTCATGGTGAGCGGGCAGCCGATGAATAGCTGTAACCGCAATCACGCACAGAACAAGGGCTGCGCGAAAATACCAGCGGTACACATCGAGACCATCTACAAAGCGGGGGAGAATGCCTAAGAGGCCACTTGCCACCACCGAACCGAAGACGCCGGCGGAGACGCCTGCAGCGGTCTCGGTAAGGAGTGAAACGTCCACGCGGTGGTGCTGTGCGACATGGGCAACGAAGTACTGTTGAAAGCCCACCACGATGCCTGACTGGAAGATTCCTGCCACCACGAATACTGCTGCCGCTGCCAAAAAAGACAAACCCTCCGGTGCGAACGCCCAGAAGACCGCCACTGCCCCAAAGCCGATGATCGAGCGTAGGAGTAGGCGGCGGGGGCCGACCCGGTCGGCTACCGACCGATTGATCAGGGAGGCGGTGATCTGCCCCACTACCAGACAAAGGGGGAGCACCAGGACCAGATAGTCTGCGAAGCGGTATCCGTTTCGGGCGGTGAGCACGGCGATCGGAGTAACCGCGATAAACGCTGCATAGCCCATGGCCCACGCAAGAACCAGCGACCGGTATTCCGTGTGATGTCGGAGCAGCCGAAGCACTCCCCGGGGCGTGCCCGAAACCACGGCACTGCTCGCGGCGGATTCGGGAATCTTCCGAACCGTCCGGGATCCGATCATCCCCGCCAGCATTCCCAGGATAATGAGAAGGATATAGACACCAATGCTGTCGGACAGCCGCAGCAGCAGAATAGCCATGGCCATCGCTATGAAATAGACGATGTTGAACCACAAAAAGTTCCCGAAGATGTAACGTCCCGGACCGCTGCCCGGACCGGCTACCTCGGCGGTGAGCGGGTTAATACTGACTTTGCCGATACTGCCGAAAATGGCAAACACGGTGACTCCGGTGATAATCAGGCCCGCCCGCACCGGCAAGAGGTGGGCTCCCGGAAGGGCCGCCGCCGGTAACACGATAAGAATCGCGAGAAAACGAATGAGCCCAGTCTCAGACCATGTGCGTGCTAAGCCTCGGTGAGCGACGATCGCCCGTCCCACGAAGATGAAGGGAACGCTCAGGTGCGGAAGGGAGGCGATCAGCGCCACCAGGCTGTCGGAGAGGCCGTTGCGAACCGCATATAGAATCAGGACGTGCTCCATAAGGAACGCCAGAACTACCGCGTTCAGGGCATTTACCACCCGAAGAGCCCGCCGGCCGGACCGGATCTCCGTGTCGGTGATATTGGTCGAATCGGTCATCAGTCGGCCCGCTCCTCAGGTGCCGGGCCCACACTTTCGCGGGGGATGTAGGAAAGCGGATTGATTACATGTTGCGGTGAATCGCCGGTGATTTCACCGGCCAGCATCTCGAAGGCACGGCGCCCAAACTCACGCTTTCGCATATCGAAGCACGATAGCCGGGGTCGCACCAGTTCCTCAGCAAAGATGTTGTCGAAGGCCAACACCGATAGATCATCAGGAACACGGTAGCCCGCGTCCTGTAGGAGCGGCAGCGCCCCAAGCGCCATCATCGCGTTGGTACAGATTACCGCGGTTGCTGCCGGCCGGCCCGGATCCGAGGCGGCGATGAACCGCTGTGCCAGTGCCTTGCCATCATCCATGGAGGTGGTTGCGTGGGCGGGATCCCGGAAGAGAAGGGCCTCGGGATCTCCCAAGCGGTGACGGGTCACACAATCGCGATAGGCGGCAACCCGATTGTCGAAGGTGAGTTCGACTGGAAGGCCGCTGAAGTAGGCGATCCTCCGATGACCAAAGCCTCGGAGGAGGGTAAACGCCTCTTCCATGGCGGTGGGATAGTCATTCTCGATGGTACCGATCTGTGCCGGATCTACGGTGCGATTCCCGCTGACCACCACCGGGACCTCCGCATCAACCAGGCGATATAGCAGCTCGGTATCGAAGCGGGTGGGCAGGGCAACGACAAACAACCCATCGATTCGGCGGGAAATGATGTGCTGCAGGTACCGGTCCAGTCCCTCGGCGGCGGAGATAATATTAACGAAATATCCCCGTTCCTGCGCCGCCTCTTCGAAACCGAGGACGATCTCCCCGAAGAACGGGTTTGAAATATCACCCACCGCTATTCCCAGTTGCCACGTCTTATTGCTGGCAAGACTCCTGGCAACGATGTTCGGCTGATAGCGCAGTTCTTCAACTGCGGCAAGAACGCGGGCTCGCGTCTCGGCCCCGACCGAGCGCGAGTTGTTGACTACATATGAGACAGTTGCGGTTGATACGCCCGCCCGGCGAGCTACATCGTCGCGTGTTATTGCCATGGTTGTTGCTGCTCCTTTTACTCGCGTAACAAGATCCTATCATATATCCCGAGAGTTGGGCCGTCCAAATCCGCTGGATCGAGGGATTCACGTTTACCCGAGTAAAAAAATGTTTGACGGCCTCTGCGTGCGGCTCTATAATCAAGTTACGCGAGTAAATAAAGGAGGAACGGCATGAAGCACGTATCATTATTCGTTGTGTTGCTCATATCGGCGGGGTTGGTCTTCGCCGGAGGTCAGTCGGAGGCGCAACCCGAGGTTGAAGTGGCGCCGGTAGCGAACGAGGTTCGTCTTCCCACAATGGGAGGCGGCGCGTACATGGACTGGATGAAAACGGTGTACGACCGCGTGGGACCCACCGATGTCGTTCAGCTTTCGATTTCATCCTATGATAAAGAGTTTGAGCTCCATCCCATCGCGGCTGAGAATTGGAGCATCTCTGATGACGGTCTCACGTGGACGTTCAACTTACGGGAAAACCTGGCGTGGTCCGATGGAACTCCCTTGACCGCCCATGACTATGTGTTTGCCCTGGAGCGTGCAGTTACCGACGGTTACGACTTTGCTTGGTACTGGTCGTGGGCGGCAGGTATCAAGAACTGGGGCGCCGTGGAAAGCGGAGACGCACCGCTTGAAGATTTCGGTGTCCGTGCGGTAGACGACTACACGATCGAAGTGGAGACGGAAGCTCCCAAGCCCTACCTCCCGAGTGTAGCGGCGTTCTGGTTCCCCGTTCCGCGCCACGTACATGAAGAGCATGGCGATGAGTGGGCCTCGAGCATCGAGAACTACGTCAGTAGTGGACCGTATATGCTTACCGAATGGGTTCGCGGGGACCGTATGGTGCTGGAACCCAATCCTGAGTACAACGGACCGTGGCCGGCCTCGGTAGACAAGATCACCCTCTTCCCGGCGCTCGAAGATCCCTCGGTAGGGTTCCCGGCGTACCTCGCGGGTGATATCGACAATACGCCCCTGGATGCGGGACAGCTGGCCTATGCGCAGTCACGCTTTCCCGACCAGTTGCAGAGTTCCGTTTTCTTCGGCATCTACTACTTGGCGTATGATTACGATGTAGAGCCCTTCAATAACGAAGACGTGCGTAAGGCGATCTTCTATTCGATTGATCGGGACGAGCTTACCAATACGATTCTGAATAACGTGGCAATTCCCGCCCGCACCCTCTACGCTCCCACATTCCCCGGTTACTCCGAGGATATTGCCGAGCAGACCGGGTACGATCCTGAGCGTGCGCGTCAGCACCTGGCGGACGCCGGCTATCCCGATGGTGAGGGATTTCCCGATGTTTCGCTGTGGTGGCGCATCGAGGGCGGAATTCATGCCCCGATCGTGGGACCGATGGCGGAGTATCTGCAGGCACAGTTTCAGGATGTGTTGAACATTGACATCGAGGTTGAAGGCAAAGAGCTCAAGACGTGGATCGATGGGTTGGCGGATCGTGAGAACAACATGTTCCTGTCACCGTACATGTACGACTACGTTGATCCCAGCAACTTCGCGTCAATCTTCGTCAACGGTGGACGTCACCACTGGGAGAACGATGAATATACGGAACTGGTGAATCGGGCGAACGAGTCCTTTGATCAGGAAGAACGGCTGGAGTTGTACCAGGAGGCTGAGCAGATTCTTATCGACGAAGCCGCCGTTACCTATTTGGTACACCCGGTGGAAAACCTGATGTGGAAGCCGTATATCAGTGGTGAGGCGATGGAGCCGAACAGTTTCGATCTGTACGGTGGGTCTATACTGTATAAATGGACACACCTCTCGGTAGACGACGAATAGTCACCTGTGATTCTTCTGTGAGGCGGTTGCATCCCACCTGGGGTGCGGCCGCCTCTCTCATCATTACCCAAGAAAGCGAATAGTAGGGCTCATGGCGTTGTTGGAAGTACAAGACCTTCACGTGTCGTTCAATCAGAAGGCCGGCGTTGTTCAGGCGGTACGGGGAGTCTCATTCTCAATGAGTCGCCACGGTGAAAGCCTCGGCATCGTAGGAGAATCGGGATCCGGCAAGAGCGTTTCCTCCTTGGCCATCATGCGACTCATCCAGGAGCCGCCCGGCAAAATTCAAGCGGGACGGCTCACCTTTGATGGAATCGATATTCTGTCACTCTCCAAGAAGCAGCAACGTGCGATTCGTGGAGCTCAGATCAGTATGATTTTCCAAGAGCCTATGACGTCTTTAGATCCGGTGTTTACGATCGGATCCCAACTGACCGAGACCATCACCCTCCACCAGAACGTGGGAACGCGCCGAGCCCACATCCAGGCAGCAGAACTACTGGAGCGCGTGGATATCAAGGAACCGGAGCACACCCTAAAGTCGTATCCGCACCAGCTCTCCGGTGGCATGCGCCAGCGTGTCATGATTGCCATGGCGTTGAGCTGCCGACCAAAGATTCTCATAGCGGACGAGCCGACCACCGCCCTGGACGTAACGGTGCAGGCGCAAGTGTTGCAAATCATCAAGGACATGCAGGAGGAGATCGGCACCTCCCTAATGATGATCACCCACGATCTGGGCGTTATCGCCGAGACGGTGGACAACGTGGTGGTGATGTACGGGGGCAAGATCCTGGAATACGGCACCGTCTTTGAGATCTTCGAGAATCCTCAGCAGCCCTATACCGAGGCGCTCTTGCAGAGTATTCCGGATCCTTCCCAGCCGCGGTCTAAGAAGCTGTACTCCATTGAAGGGTACTCCCCCAATCCGATTTCCCCGCCCTCGGGATGCCCATTCCATCCGCGGTGTGAGTTTGCCCGAGATATCTGCCGGCAACAGATGCCGCCGGCTACTCAGATTACCGATAGCCACGTGGCTCACTGTTGGAGGTTGCATGACTACCGAAGCGATGCTTGAAGTTCGGGATCTGACCAAGCACTTTCGGAGCACTGGAGGGCCTCCATGGCGCCGACGAGAGCATGTCGTCCGCGCGGTGGACGGAGTTTCCTTTGATGTCGGCGAGCAGGAGGTGGTGGGCCTGGTCGGCGAATCGGGCTGCGGCAAGTCCACGACGGGATCATTGCTCATGCGGCTCCATGAGCCCACTTCCGGCACGATTTCGTTTCGCGGTGATCGCATCGATTCCTTGCCGCCGGCCGAGTTGAAGGCGCTGCGCAAGAACATTCAGATCGTCTTTCAGGATCCCTATGCGTCCTTGGATCCTATGATGACCCTTGACCAGATTATTACCGAGCCCTTCGATATTCACTCCCTGTATTCCACGCGGGAACGGCAGGAGCGGGTGGATCACCTGCTGGAAGTGGTCGGCCTGGATCGGGGCTACGCCAATCGATATCCCCATGAGCTTTCCGGTGGTCAGCGACAACGGGTGGCGATCGCCCGCGCGCTTGCTCTCGAGCCAAGTTTTCTTGTCGCCGACGAGCCGACCTCGGCGCTGGATGTCAGTGTAAAAGCGCAGATTATCAATTTGCTGGAAGAGGTGCAGCAGCGCATCGGACTCTCGATCCTGTTCATATCTCACGATCTCAGTGTGGTGCGCCATATCAGCTCGCGATTGATCGTGATGTATTACGGCAAGGTTGTGGAGACGGGGCCCACGGACGAGATCTTTACCCGTCCGTTACACCCGTATACGCGGGTGCTGCTCGAATCGATCCCGATTCCCAATCCGCGCAAGCGCCGCACCCGACGCCTCTCAATGGAAACGCACATGGCCGAGGCTTCTGCGGAACTGGGTGAAAAGTTTCGTCTGGATATTGGCGATGACCCGCAGGCGGAACTGGTGGAAGTGGCTCCCGGCCATTTCGTGAGATGTCGGAAAAGGTAGGACACGTATGCTTCTGTACATTCTGAAAAGAATTCTATCGCTGGCAGTAACCTTTGTGCTCGTATCGGTGCTGATCTTTGTATTGATGCGGGCGCTTCCCGGTGGGCCCTTCGACTATGACAAGATGCCGCTCTCCGACGCACAGCGGGATAAGCTCATGGAGCAGTACAACCTAGATGGGCCGGTATACATGCAGTACCTGCGCTACATGGCGGGGGTAGTGCAGGGAGACTTCGGCGTGCCCTATCAAAGTCCCGGTGAGACGGTGCTGGAGCTCCTGCGCCGGGCGTGGCCGCCGAGCTTGGTTCTCGGGGGGCTCGGCATGCTGGTGGGGACGCCGCTGGGTATTCTTCTGGGAATCGCTGCGGCGTTGCGGCGCAATTCACCCCTGGACTATGCCGCTTCTTTCATCTCCACCTTAGGGATAACTGTTCCCATATACGTGATCAGTCTGGCACTGATGCTGGTATTCAGTGTGTGGCTCGACTGGCTTCCAACCACCGGGTGGGGGGAGCCCCATATGTGGATTCTTCCGATCACCGCGTACGCGGTGGTTCCCACCGCGATTTTTGCCCGTTACACCCGAGGCGCGATGCTGGAAACGATGACCCGCCCCTTTGTCACGGTCCTGCGGTCCAAGGGGCTCTCTGAACGCAAAATCGTCTTTAAGCACGTCCTCAAGAACGCCGCGATACCGATGATAACGATCTTCTTCCCGATGTTCATTGGCATCGTAACCGGAAGTATTTTCGTGGAGAAGATGTTTCGGGTACCGGGTCTCGGGAACTACTTCGTCAGCAGCATCGCCGAGCGGGACTACCCGATGGAGATGGCGCTGATCATACTATTGACGCTTTTGGTGGGCGTGGCGTACATCGTGACCGACATCCTGTACACGCTCCTCAATCCTCGCATACGGGTACAATCTCATGACGAATAGCATATCTGCTCCAACGGGTTCCCCTCAGGACGCTCCGCGTCGGTCTCCCATGTACTACGCGTTCCGCCGCTTTCTCGACAACCGATCGGCGGTGATTTCCGGCGTAATCCTGATCTTACTGGTGTTAATGGCGATCGCCGCTCCGCTGATTACACCGACACGCTATGATCAACAGGCGTACCGGGCGATTACCTTAAGTTTTCCCACCGCGCAGAACTGGTTCGGCGTAGATGCGGTGGGACGAGATTTCTATTCACGGATCATCTACGGGGCCCGGGTGTCGTTGGGAATTGGCGTCTCCGCCGCCCTGGTGAGTGTGATAATCGGGCTCCCCCTTGGAGCGATAGCCGGCTACCGTGGGGGACGGACCGATTGGTTTATCATGCGTCTGGTGGAGGTGTTTTCCGTGGTCCCGCCGCTCCTGTTGGCGATCCTCTTCGCCGCCCTCCTTGGGGGTGGCGTACTGAACATCATTGTGATCAGTTCACTGTTCGGATGGCCGCAAACATGTCGCTTGGTCCGCGGCCAGATCATGGCGTATCGCAAGCGGGAGTTTGTGCAGGCCTCGCTTGCGCTGGGGGCGTCGTCTTCTTATGTGGTACGCCGTCACCTGATTCCCAACAGTGTGTCGCCGATTATCGTGGGCTTCGTGTTGGCGATTCCTCAAGCGATGATGCTGGAGGCCAGTCTCAGCTTTCTCGGCGTGGGAATTAACCCGCCACTGCCGAGCTGGGGACAGATGATCAACCAGGGGCTCAACTATATGTTCTTCTATTGGCATTTGGCGGTCTTTCCTACCATCTTTCTGGCGGTTACCGTGATGTCGACCTCTCTGTTTGGCGATGGCCTGCGGGATGCCCTGGATCCGAGTCTGCAAAATCGATGAGCACCGGGTTTTCTAACCCCGTTCTCGCCGGAGATTTCCCCGATCCGTCGGTGGTTCGGGTAGGCCAGGACTACTATTCGGTGCACTCCACGTTTCAGTACTTCCCCGGCATTCCGGTAATGCACTCGCGGGATCTCGTGCACTGGGCGCA
>JAWOCO010000419.1:0-3190 GCA_046483765.1 Alkalispirochaeta sp.
AGAACATGCCGATCTACACCCACCGGCGAGATCTACCGCCGGGCAAGTTCAACTCCGCCACCCTCTCACGCTCGATCGCCGCCGATGGATGTATCATCACCGGCAGCACCATCACCCGCTCGATTGTGGGTATCCGCACCATTATCGACGAGGGAAGTGAACTGGACGGCGTGGTGTGCATGGGAGCAGACTACTTCGAAGAACCGGGGCCCCTGCGTACCGAAGAAGGACGCACCGTTCCCACCATCGGGATCGGAAAGAACTGTAAGATCCGGGGCGCGATTATCGACAAGAACGCCCGTATCGGCAACAACTGCACCATCGGGTGGGACGGCATTCCCCCTGAAGGTGACTACGACCGCTACTTTGTGCGAGACGGAGTAATCGTGGTGCCCAAGAACGCGGTGATCCCCGACGGGACCGTCATCTGATCTGATCTGCCCGTTTTGGAGACAGTGACTCGGGCCGCATAAGCCGCGGCCCGAGCCTGCCGACAATGGAACATGTGACATCCCTCCGCGTGGCAGTCAGGTCAGTATCCTCCCTCTTCGCCACGCTGCTGGGCCGGGGACTGGCTCTGCATCCGGAGGTGACGGTTATCGAAACGGGACTCCTCACCAAAGAGGTACCGTCCGCATGGAGTGAATCTTCACTAACCGGAACGGATGCAGGAAGTGAATATTCACTAACTACCTCAGACACAGGTGCAGGCACAGACGGAGTCACCGACAGAAGCGAAGGTACCGACAGCGCCTCGGGCACCGCCACGGGCGGTGACACCCACTCGCCCAATGTAATCATCCTGGATTTCGACATAGATCGCAGCCAGGACGTCCTGGCCGCCACCACGCTGCGGTCCCGCGTGAGCTGTCCAATCCTGGTCCTCGCCCCGCGGGTAGATCCCAAAAACACCACCCGCCTGCGGGCGCGCGGCTTTCCCGTAGTACGACGCCGCCCGGACCTGAATCAACTCACTCACGCCGACCGCGTGGACCCGCTGTACCAGCTGCTGCGGGCCACGATCCGCGGTGCCGGCGCCCCGGTAGCTACCGAAGCTGTCCCCCAGCGCCCGGCTGTTCCCGTCCACGCGCCGGCCGCCCCAGGAACGCCTGCCAAGATCCTCCTGGTGATCGGCGCCTCAACCGGTGGACCGCCGGCGGTGCGCCAGGTTTTACGAGATATTCCCAACCAGGGAAGCTGGGCGATCGCCGTAGTGCAGCATATCACCCCCAGTTTCGCCGCAGGATTCGCACGGTGGATCGATGAATCCACCCACCACTCCGCCAGGCTCGCGGAGCACCAGATGTCGATTTCCACCGGCACCGTGGTGGTTGCTCCCGGTGACACGCACCTGCGGGTGGCCGGCGGTAGGTACGTCCTGGACTCCGGCGAAAAGCGACTGTTTCAACGCCCCAGCGCGGATAACCTGTTTGAGTCGGCGGCGGAGGCGTTTGGATCACGGACGGTGGGAGTTCTCTTAACCGGAATGGGGCGAGACGGAGGTGCCGGCTGCTGTGCGATTATGCAGGCCGGCGGAGTCACCGTGGCGCAAGATCAGGAAAGCTCGACGGTATATGGCATGCCGCGGGCAGCCGTGGAGTTGGGATGTGCCACGCAGGAGTTACCACTGGCCAGAATCGGCGGAGCGGTGACGGAACTGTTGACTCGGATCGAGCGGAACCTGCGGCTCAGATAGGAACGGACTCAGCTGACCTGAGATTCGGTACCGTTAGCTGACCTGGGACTCAGTGCTACTAGCTGACCTGGGATTCCGCGCGATGAGATTGGGCAGAAGATGGTTCACCGGTGTCGGTAGCCGGGCCACCCTCAGTGGCGAGACAGCTGTTACAAAGCCCGTGAACCTCCATGTTTGAGATTCGGTGTCCCCGGTCGTTCTCGATCCAGGTTCTCACCAGTCGGCTCTGTTGTTCCGGAAGCTCGATGTCTTCGATCGCACCACAGCGATCACAGATAAAGTGAAAATGGCCTTCCCGATTGGCTTCATACACATCAAAGGTGCTCCCGAAACCCAGTCGGTTCGCCAGACCCTGATCAACGAGGATATTGAGATTGCGGTACACGTTACCGAGACTCAGCGTGGGAAACTCGTTCCGCAACTGGTCATAGACCCAACTTGCGGTAACGTGAATGTGTCCGGACTCCAACAGTTCGAGAATCCGCTGACGCTGTTTACTCTTTCTCACCTTGGTGCTCACCGGTACAATATAGTAAATGGAGCTATCGACGTCAATGAATCCTGACCCGCCCTGTCGCCTTTGTACAGCCCGCGCACACCCCTGGACCAAGTCGATCCACGGGATCGCCTATGAGTGGTGTTCCCACTGCGGGGCGGTGCAGCGTGCCGCAGGTGACCTTCCATCCCCGGAGGTCGAACTGGGGCGATACCGCGAGCACAACAACCAACCGGACAATCAGGACTATCGTGCCTATTTGCAACGCTTTATCGACTCCGCGATCGCACCGTACGTGGAAGATCCGGCAGAGGGTGCCTCCGCCGGCATCGCCAGTACCGAACACGCGGCACCCCCCCAGAGCGAGACGCCTCACATTCTCGACTTCGGATCCGGTCCGTTTCCCGTTCTTAGCGAGATGTTGCGGGACCTTGGCTATCGGGTGACCTCCTACGATCCCTTCTTCCTGCCGGATGAACGCGCGCTCAGTGAAGCCGGTCCGGTCTACGACGCGGTGGTCATGCTGGAAGTGATCGAACACCTCCACCACCCGGGCCAAGAACTGGATCGGCTGTTCTCGCTCATGAAACCCGGGGGGCATCTGATTCTGAGAACGGGGCTTTTCGATGCGCGAGATCCGGGAGAGGACTTTGGGCCCGAGGCGAAGGCGTCTCGTGCGGAGACGGGAACCCGGGCGGGCGCTGGGGCTTGGGCGGAGGGTGAGGCTCCGATGGGGGCGCGGCCTCGGGCTGGGGTTCCGGCGGAGGCCGGGGCGCCCCCGGCGGCCCCGGGGAGCGCCGCGGAGCGCTTCCTGGCCTGGTGGTATCGACGAGATCCCACCCACGTGGTATTTCTTACCCCTGCTACGATCGCCTGGCTGGAAACGCGCTATTCCCTGCGCCTGATTCACCACACCACAGGCGATGAGCTGGTATTCCAACGAGAGGACAACACCTGATGGAGCAACTGCAGAAGAAGTACGGGTTCTGGACCGCCAC
>JAWOCO010000060.1:0-5455 GCA_046483765.1 Alkalispirochaeta sp.
ACAGGCGCTTCCGGCGCGCACCATTTCTGCGAGAACGATCGCCACCGGCACCGCGGTATCCACGGAGATCGAAACGGTTGGCTGCTGGGGCGCCACTTCTACAGCGCCGCTGTCACTACCTACTGAGTCACCTTCGGCAAAGAGCAGCTCCAACATTTCACTCAGGGGCACCCGGAAACTGCGGTCGGTGCGGTTCACGGCGGAGAACGCGGCGCCCATCGCCATCACCCGCGTGTTAAGCTGGCTCAGGACCTCTTCCGCACCGGAGGGGTTGTCCTGACGGGATTGCAGAAAGATCAGACTGTTAATGAGCTGCAGGTTATTGCGAACCCGGTGGTCGAGCTCGTGGTTCAGTTCCTGTTCGTAGAGGATACCCTGCAAGAGATGGTTCATGAGAAAGCGGGTGGCTAAGGTGAGAATAACCGCCAGCGCAATATAGGTGCCGATAATCGCATGCCAGGCGTACAGCGGAATGGACCACGGCAGCGCTTCTCTCTGCAGCAGTACCGCCACCGCGACCATCGCGATCAGGGAAATTGCGAAGACCACCACCGTGCCCCGCAGACGGAGCAACAGGTTTCCAATGAGCATCGGCGCCAGCAGCCACAGCATCGAGGCGGCTTCCACCCCCACCGTCAGGAGTAGCCCGACTCCCACCACCATTTGGAGCGCCACCACCACCGACGCGGAGATTTCGTACCACCGTTCCCGTAGGAGATACGCCGGGAGGAGCGCGGCATAGGCCACTCCATTTAGCACCACGATGCCCGGGATCCCCGCCTGGAGGGCGGCATATACTCCAGGAATCAGTGCGAAGAGGCCGAGAACTCCGAAGATCTGGATCAGCTTGGTCAGGAGCTTGCGTTGCCAGGGGATCAGGATGGTGCGGTATAGATCGCCGCTGGGAGTGGTAGCCTCCGCCGTAGTGTGCTCCATAGTGTGTATCCCAAGCCTAAACCGCTGAACCCCGTTTGCCCAGGGTGTGAGCTCCCTCAGACCGGCTAAAACACATACGTCACGGCGGTGGTGACCGTCCCAGCCTCCCTATCGGTATCCGTGGTCCCATACAGCGCGAGGGAGAGACCGGTAGACGGGGTCCAGGTGAAGCCCGCCGCCCCGTTGACCGCATCACCGTGACTACTGGTAATCCCGCGCACAAACAGCGAGAACAACTGACTTGGCGACCAGGTAAGTTCCGGAAAGAGATCTACCTCAGTGGTGTCGCTTTCCCACAGCGCCTCCGCCCGGGCCGACCAACTCCCGCGGCGGTCGGTAGTTCCATTATAGAGTACGCCGCCGGTGATCACCCCCTCCTCGCTGGCGGAACTCCAGGAGCCCCCGGCGTACCAGTCCACTACCAAATTCCCCTGGAAACTGAGGTAGGGCTGGTGATCATCAGTGGTGCCGCGGTACAGGTAGCCCACTTCGCTCTTGATCCCGCCGATTTGACCTTGTACCCGGCCTCCGGCACCGACCTCCGACGCGGGGCGCGCAACGGTAACGGGGGCAGTGGCTGCGGGGCCGGCGGAGTTCTCGCCGCTCCCCGCGGTGGTACTATCCGCGGCCAGCCTGCTCATCGGCACAAGCAGCACCGGCTCCACAAAGGAGAAGCGCCCCAGTGGGAAGTAGGCTGACAGCAGCCACAACGTCTCCTCCCGCAGCGTGTCGGCGGTAAGATCGGTGTCGTCCGGGGCGGCGCCGTTGAGCACGTCGCCGGCGTTATAGAGCACGCCATCTCCCCAGGTGAGGCGGGTACGCCCGGCGGTGTAGCGCATCGTGTAACTCTCTCCGGCGGTCATTCGCCACCGCACCTCAGCCCGCGGAACATCCACAATTGTCGCCGCCGACCCATCGGCCCGATGCAGCAGCGTAGAGCGCAGTTGAAACCAACTCCGCACGTCACGGCTTCCCCTGTTTCTCAGGTCCAGTTGGGCGGTGGCGGCCCCCGTCGCCGCTACCGTCTCGCCCGGTGCCACCTCGTCTCCGATCAGGAGCGAGTTGTAGATGTCTATCGATACCTCGGAGCTCACCTCCGCCGTCACCGGGACCACTACCAGGAGCGCCACGAGGAGCGCCGCCAGGAGCGTAACTCTCGCCACACCCACCGCTAATAGCCGCGGTCCGCGATGGGGGATGCTTCCAGCTACCATGACAGTTCCTCCAAGCTGAAGATCGAGTCATCCAGTGACACCCCGATTTCCAGGGAATCGATGCGGACTGTGGTGGAACTGTTGCGTTTGAGCTCATCCGAGATGACCTGCTCTCGGGGAACGGGAATGCCGTCGATCATCTCGATCTCGGAGGCGGAGACCGTCTTGAGATGGCGCCCGCTCAACGCATACTGCTCCGTGCGACGCGCCACAAAGAGCTCCGCATCCACCCACAGCGTCTGCCGCGGGTAGGGGACGTTCCGCCCGCGCGCCTCCAAGTCGACGCGGTAGGTGGCGTGGCCATCGATCTCCTCTTCCCCCTCCAGCGACACCTCGTAGGTGTCCAGCAGCGTCTTGCCCCCGGTGAGATCTTCGTAGGAGACATCTGAGCCCAACATCGACTCCCGCAGCGCCGCGCCCTGCAGGCGGACCAGTTCGGCGGCATCCGGGTAGTAGAGATAGATCTCGTCCTCGGTGCGGAGTACCTTCTGTCCGCGCTCGCCGGGGCTGGTGAACTCGATCAGGGCTTCCTCCGCCCCGCGGCTGTAGGCGGTCATCGTGCTCTCCCGCTCGCCAAACCGATCACTGATCGTCATCGTCATCTCCGCCCGACTGGTATCGTAGGTACGGTGCTCCTCCAGACGCCGGATGATTTCCTCCGCCGAGGGCGGTGACTGGGCAGGCAGCGCCGCCGGCAGCACGATCGTCGGCAGTACGCCGGCGACGATCAGGGGGATAATTACGGTGATAGTACGCATATGCATCGGTTACTCCTCTCGTAGAGCCGCTACCGGCTCGATTCGGGTGATTCTAAGGGTCGGAAGATAGCTGGTGGCCGCGCTCACTACGATGGAGCCCACAAACACCAGCAGGGTGGAGCGCAGATTGACGACGGGATGCAGCACGGGGGAGATCTCGAAGTCCACGCTGTCCATGGAGGCGCCCATATCGATGCCCACCTCCCCGAGCAGCAGGGCCAGCCCCGTACCCCCCGCGAGGCCCGCCAGGGCGCCGAGAAAGCCGAGAATCAGCGCCTCGAAGAAAAACATTCGAATGAGTTCCCCGGAGCGCATGCCCATCGCCTCCAGGGTGCCGATCTCCCGGCGGCGTTCAAAGATCACCATCATGGTGGTGTTGATAATCACGGTGCTGGCCAGGAGAAAGAAGAAGATGGCGATCACGTTGTATATGTTTGCCGCCGTTTGCATGAAGCCATAGGTGGTTTCGATCTCGCTGAAATGGCGCACTTCCAGTTCCGGAACGGACGCCCGCAGGTCGCGCATTACCTGAGCGCGGAGCTCGGAGTTGCCGGTAACCTGATCGCTGAGGCCCACCAGGATCTCCCCGGTCTCGCCGGGCATCTGCGCCAGTCGCTGGATGCGATCCAACGGCGCCCAGAAGGTGGTCTCGTTCAAGGACTGTACCGGGAAGTCCGCCACCGCCATGGCCCGAAACGTCATGGCGTTGGTGCCGCGGGTGGCGGTGCGCACCACCACGGTAAACCGTTCTCCCATGTCCAGGCCCAGTCGCTGCAGTACCCGGTTTCCCACCAGCACCGGCGTGACTCGACTGTCATCGCCGCCGTCGGGGTTGGTGACCGCGTTCAGACTACCGGCAACCACGTACTCCTGGATCTCGCTGAAGCGCGTCTCCCGCTCGAACTCGACGCCCATCGCCTGCAGCCCGATCCGCTCATCGTCCTGCATCACCGCCCCGGGGACGGTGATACGATTGACGGCGTGGTGCACTCCCTCCACCGCGGCTACCGCCTCCCGTGTGGCCTCCGCCTCCGGCACCGACAGGTGGAGCGGGTTCAGATGCTCATAGGTACCGTAGTCCCGATGACGGATTTCCACATCTCCGGTATAGAAGGTGGTGAGGTTGTGCTCCAGGTCGCTTTTCATGCCCTCCAGGAGGGAGAAGAGCACCACCACCGACAATGTCGCGACGGCAATTGCCACGACGGATAACGCGCTGCGCCGGCGGTTTCGCCCGACGTTGCGCCACGCCAAGGTAGGTATATTCATCACGTATTCCTTATGCTGTCGATTACCGACATCTTCAGCGCGCGGCGTACCGGAAACACCGCAGTAGCCACCGCAATTCCGATTCCCACCAGCAGCGCCTGGCCGAAGGCGGGAAGATTCCACGCGCCATAGATCACCTGGGTGACCCGATATCCCACGTCGGTCTCGCGCATGATCGACCCGTAGTCGATACCCACCTCCACCAGGTAGGTCACGACCCCCGTGCCGAGGACCATGCCGATCACGCCTCCGATCAGTCCGATACCCGCCGCCTCCAGAATGAGCGTCACAAAGACCTCCCGGTCGCGCATGCCGATCGCCCGCATCATGCCCAACTCCTGGGTGCGTTCCAGTACCGACATGAGGATCGTGTTGGAGACGCCCACCGCGGCGATAATGAAGACCAGCAGGAGAATAATGCCGGTACCCATTTCCTTGGCCTCCGCCAGAGCCACCACATCAGACGCGATCGTTTGCCAGTCGGCCACCACCAGCTGTGGTGCACCGGCGATCTGCCGGCGCATCTCCGCGGTCAGTTCCGAAAGGGGCTGTCCCAGTTGGTCCGCCACGGCGATCTCGGTGGCGGCGCCGTCCATTTGGAGATAGTCCGCCGCCACGTCCTCCGGCAGAAAGATCGCCGTGCGGTTGATCATCGGATTGGGGGTGTTTACGATGCCGGCGATTTCCAGATCGATCGTCTGGTAGTAGCCGTGGCGGGTGCGGGTAACGATCGTAATCGGATAGCCCACCTCCGCTTCGATGTCCTCCGCCAGCCACGCGCCCAGGAGTGCCTGGTTCTTCCCGCGCTCCAGGAAGGATCCGGTGGAAAGCGTCTGCGGCAGGCGATACACGTCGGTGTCCGTCTCAGGGTCGATGCCGTAGGCGGTGATCATCACCGAGCCATCCTCCGGAAAGGGGTCTTGAAAGACGATCAGCTCGCCGGAAAACACGATTCGCGAGGTTGCGTCCAGACCTGCCGCCTCCAACGCCTGCTCTACCTCGCGGGCGTCGTCCACAGCGTATTTCAGCGGCCGATCCTCACGCTCCGTCAGGTAGTCTTCATGCATCACCTGGGCGGCTCCCGTCTCGTACCAGATGAGGTTGCGGTTACTCTCCTCCTCAACCCCCACCAGGAGACTGTCCACGGCGATGTACATCATCAGTCCCACCGCCACCGCCCCGGCGGTGATAATCGTGCGCCGCCGGTGGCGCCGGAGATTGCGCGCCGCCAGGGCGAGCGTTTGCCGTGGCCTCATTGCGGAACTCCTTCCCGTTCTC
>JAWOCO010000077.1:0-3661 GCA_046483765.1 Alkalispirochaeta sp.
CAGGCGCGCTTTGATTTTGCCGAAGACCAGCACGTTGCCGAGCGCCTTCACCGGCATAAGGAGCAACCACGGCACGAAGGCGACTACTTTGTCGAGCATACGATTGCGCTTCTTGAAGTCCGGCACCAACCCGCGCATCAGGTCCGAGAGGTGCTTGTGCGTGCCTCCCACGGAGACAAAGAAAGTAAACAGCGCCTCCTTGGCCCCACCCTGCGCCTTTATGTTGCGGTAGATGCCGGCACGGACGGCCTCCCAGATTCGCGGAACCGAAGCCATCCACTTGGGACGAATCTCCGCCATATCGGCAAGCATAATCTTGCCGATCGGCTTGGAATAGGCCAGCGTCGTGGCGGTAAACAGCGCGATATACTGTACGATCCGCTCAAAGGAGTGCCACACGGGAAGTACGCAGAGCCAAATATCCCCCGGCTGGGAGTCGATCCGGTCGGGAACGTACTGCACCTGGTACAGAAAGTTGTCGTGGGTAAGCATGACACCTTTGGGTTCCCCAGTGGTGCCGGAGGTAAAGATGATCGTGGCTACTTCGTCACCGGTGCCGGCATCGATCTCCCGATCGATACGGGTGGCGTCTTTTTTCAGAGCCTTCTCGCCGGCGGCTACCACATCCTGGAAGTGGTGACCCGCTACTCCCCGGGCGGGCTTCGCTTCGATCTCACCCTCCATAATGATCAGGTGTTTCAGCTTCGGCAGCTTCTTGGCGGATACGGACTCCATCACCTTTTCAAGCTGTGCGGCATTTTCCACGATCGCCACCGGACACTCCGGCAGCGATAGGATGAACTCCAACTCCTCGGCGGTGCTGTCATTGCCACGGGGCACGTCGGCAGCACCCAGCGCCAGGATCGCCAAGTCCGCGGTAAACCATTCTTCCCGGTTTTCTGAAACGAGCCCCACATGGGTACCCCGCACCACCCCGAGCTCCTGAAGCCCCGCGGCGAAGGCGTGAACCGAGCGCTGTAGCTCCGTGTAGCTCCGCGGCTGAAAAGTGCCGCCGTCGACGCGGCTCATCTGGGCGGGAGTTTCGGGGTACGTTGCGGTGATATAGCGCAACATCTTGGGGATCGTTTCGTGTTTCATAGGAGCTCCGATTCAGTTTTTTGTCGGCCAATGACCGACTTTCATTCAACCTACTACGGTTGGCGCTCCGCAGCAAGGGCCGCCTCCACCTCCCCGGTGAACGTGATCACGATCGATTCGCCGGGGCCCAACTGTCTAACCGTCAGCCAGGTTGGTCTACCGGAACTCCGAGATACGAAGAGTTCCTGGGCTTCCGGCGCAGCCTCTGGTCCTGGTGGGCTGGCGGCAGTGGGGCCGCCGCCACTGCGGTCCGCGGCACTACGGCTGCCGGCGCTGGGGCTGCCGGCGCTTTGGGTGCCGCCACTGCGGTCCGCGGCACTACGGCCGCCGGCGCTGGGGCTGCCGGCGCTGGGATCGCGATCGATAGATTGACGGCGTCGCTCATCGGTGGAAAACACAACGGTCGCCGCGGGAAGTCCGGTCACAGCGGCCCCCGCCTCGCCGGACTGCCCGGCTACAGCAGCCCCGGCCACGAGACGACCCGAGTCACGAGGAGCCGCCGCGACAGCCCCCGCCTCGTTGGACAGCCCACCCGCGGGAGGTAGCGGGATATGCACGTTGGATTGCGGGTGGTATGGGTCGGTGTTCACCACGCACACCGGCGGCGGCGCGCCATTAGTTGCGAGAATTTGCCACGCCACGATGCGCGTGTTGCCGGTGGCGTCCGGCGGCAGGAGCCAGCGTACGGCGGCGCCACGCCAATGGGGCAGCATCCGTTCCGCAAATCGTCGAATCCGACTGAGTCGAAAAAACAGATATCCGTTGCGGCCGAACTGAAACGGTCCGGAAACGGCTTTGGGACCGTCCGTTTCGTGAAAGACGTACAGCTTGGAGTACTGCTCGTTGGGCGCCGGCTCGTAATGCGGATCCCGACATTCGAAGTTGAGGCCGGTGTAGCTCGGCATGTCGGTGAGGAATAACGCCAAAAAATAGCGCGCCTCGTTCCCCGATAGGTAGAACTCGTCGAAGCGGGGATCATCCTTATCGGCGGTCATCGTCGTCAGGGCCGGCTTCACCGAGCGCGTGTCGGCAACGTCCCGGTAGCGGCGCAGACGCTGCAAAAACTCGGTACTCTCCGGCGGAACAGACTGCAGGTCCCCCAGCGTCACCTCCGCTCCCGATGCTTCCAGGTGGTCCACCTCGTCCCCATAGGCCATAATGTTTGGCGGAGCCATGAACGTCTCGGCGAAGTATCCGAACCAAGGTGCATGCGACCGCCGGGCGATCGCCTCGCGCACGGACCCGAGGATATCGTAGTAGTGATCCGTCTGATCAGGCACCCCCTGGGGTCGCATCTGCACGTGCGACATATCGCCGCGCATGAAGTCGAATCCGAAGCGCCGCTGCACCTCCCGGTAGCGCTCCTGTACATACCTCCACGTCTCCCGCCGTGGTCGGGAGAAGTCGATTTCCCAATCCCGGTTGTCATGCAGGCGCTCGTACAACTTGTACCGCGTCAGGGGACCAAACACACGGGACATGCTCTCCGGCCGCGTAATACGGTACTCCCGCCAAACGTGACCGTCCCCATCTACGTGGGCCGTCTCCCGGTCGACCTCGAGTCCACGATACGGCGGTGCCATTGTGGCGGGAGCCGGCTCGTAGCCCAGGAGGTAGATCGAACGCGCCAGCGCGCCCCGACGCGTTTCCCGCACTTCCCGAGTCGACGTGTGGCCGAAGAGAAGCCGGTCCCGCTCCGCCTCATCGAACTCGGGAGCAAAGAGCGAGGCGCGGTCTTTCGGTACCGGGATCTCCGGGTCCGCACCTCCGTGGGTCCGCAGAAAATCAATTACCAGTTCCTGCACCTCTTCGTGGAGGTCGGACCGGTGGTCAACAATTGACAGATCCTCCCGGCGAATCCATTCGAAGTGTTGCGGATGAGCAAGCACGATCTCGGAGAAGCGGTCCGTATGGGGAATGACGTCCATACCCACCGCCTTACCCATGAGATGCAGCAAGTTTACCGTGGCCTTGAGCTGGCGATCGGGCGTGTCCAAGTGGGGATGCGTCGCAGCCAACGCGGGCGAGAAAAACTCGTCATTGATCTTCCAGCTGCTCATGCCGTATAGGCTGCCCACAACCCCCGGCTCCCAGATCGGCAGCAGGTGAATCGCATCATGGGCGCCGGAGAGGGTGAGTGCATACTTCACCACATTGATAAAGGACCCCACCGTGCGCACGTTCACTCCCACCACGTTGCTCGTCTGCAACCAACGGGCATCCGGTTGGTCGTGGTACGGCCCCGGAACTCCCACGACCCCGGTGCTGCCGGAAGACGTGTCGGCACCTGAGCGCAAGTCGGGTCCGGCCGACGGCCCAGCGGATCCAGGCGAGTCGGCAGCAGCGCGAGAGTCTGCGGCGACCGGCGCTTCGGCGGGATGCGACTCAGCGGTGTTGCGCCACTCAGCAGCAGCATGCGGGTCGGTGGCAACGTGCGGGTCGGTGGCAACGTGCGGGTCGGTGGCAGCGTGCGGGTCGGTGGCAACGTGCGGGTCGGTGGCAACGTGCGGGTCGGTAGCCTCCCGAGAAATCGCCTCGTCCACAGCGGCCCCGTATCGTCGGC
>JAWOCO010000136.1:0-6789 GCA_046483765.1 Alkalispirochaeta sp.
CCGGTTTTTCCCGGCGCGGGTCGTCCTCCAGCAGCGAGCAGATTCTTCCCAGACCGATAAACCCGACGGTTACCATCGTCTCACCACTCTCGACACTTCCACCGCGTCCCCTGGCGTCCTCACCTGCGGTCTCCGTCAACGCAGTTTAGTCACGTCGGTCACGGTCATGCCGGCAGCCTCGGCGGCGGCGATACCGAAACGACTGTCCTCAAAGACGTGGCAGTGCTCCGGCGGTACTTCCAGCCGTCGCGCGCACTCGAGAAACAGATCCGGCGCCGGCTTGGAGTTGTCCACCTCATCAACCGTAACCATCGTCTGAAATAGTGAACTGAGCCCCGTGAGGCGCATGACGATATTGGCCACACCAAAGTGTTCATTGGTGGCGACTCCCATGGGGAGCGCATCGGCGTAACGCTGGGCGATTTCCAGGACGGAGGGAATCGGATGGATCCGGGGCGCGTGCCGCACGAAGGCCTGATCCTTGGCCAGGGCGATCTCATCCCCCGGCAGTGAGCGACTATACCGCTGCTCCAGGCCTGCGACGATATCGGGAGTCGTCTGGCCTCCAAACCCGTCGAAGAGTTCCTGCGTGATCTCGATGCCATATTCTTGCATCGTCTCCCGCCACGCCTGGTGGTGCACCGCCATGGTGTCCAAGAGCGTGCCGTCCAAATCGAAGATGAGCGCCCGTACGTGGGAAGGTAGACTAAACATCACAGCTGAAGACGTCCCTTCTGCATAATGGAATGAACCGTGCCGTCGCCGGCGACCGCCTCGATGTCCATCTCCTCGCTGCCAATCATGAAATCCACGTGCTGATGGCTTCGATTGGCACCGCGGGAACTCAACTGTTCGTCGTTCATTGCGTCCCCGCCGCGGAGGCAGGTGGGATAGGCCGAACCCAGGGCAAAATGGCAGGCAGCGTTCTCGTCGAGCAGGATGTTCTGAAAGATGAGCCCGGACTGGGCGATTGGCGAGGAACTATCCACCAACGCGATCTCCCCCATACGACGGCTTCCCGCATCCATGGCGAGAAACGTCTCCAACGTGTCTTGCCCCTCCTCGGCGCTGAACTCGGTGACCGATCCCTCGGTGAAGGTAAACGTGGCGTTCCGCACGACCGAACCGTAGACCCGCACCGGGCGGGTCACGGTGACCGTACCGCTGACCCCGGGGGCGTAGGGAGCGGTAAACACCTCTTCGGTGGGAATATTGGGCAGGAACGGAACGCCGTCGCGGGTGGTTGCCCCGCCGCCGAGCCACTGCGCCGTTGCGTGAAGCGGAATCGTGATGTCCGTACCGGGAGCTGAGAAGTGGAGCGACTGGATCGCCAGGTCATCCAGCGCCTGCGAGCGCTTCTGCAGGGTGATGCCGTGGTGCTTCCAGTATTCGGCGGGATCTTCATGACTGAGACGCAGAATCGGATCCAGGGCGCGCCACATCTCTAACAACGCCTCATCCCCGGCGGGCCGGCCGAGCACGTCCGCTGCCCATTGCGCGGAGGGCACCGCCATTACCGTCCACTGGGTTTCATCGTTACTCAAGGCGCGCCGCAGATCGGCATCTACCGTTTGCATGGCCCGCGCCACGCGTCCCGAGCGCGCCGCATCTACGCCGTCCATGATCGAGAGGTCCACGGGGCTCTTAATGGACAGTAACGCCCATCGGTCTCGAATAAACTCCTGATTCCGGTGAGATCGGTGCTCCGGCACGAAATCCAGATAGTCTTCGGAGCTGTAGTCCAGGCGCGCTCTGCGCAACCGCGACGACTCCGGCCACAGTTCCACATACCGCGCTCCCCGGCGGTACGCCTCTTCCGCCACGGCGGCGGCAGTTTCAATATGTTCAGGTTCCGCCTTAATGGCCAGCGACTGGCCGTCGCGGAGGTTGAGGCCGGTCATAGCGATCCGCGAAAACTGTTGTGTGTACGCTCGTAAGTCCATGGCCGCATCTTAGCACGAGCTCCGCGGAGGATGTATACTCGCCCATCGTGACGACGCACCCCATACCACCCCTGTCTCGCGGCAGTACCACTTGGATGATCGTACGGCGCATTCTCCGCCTGGGAACCCCGCTCCTGGCGGGGAAGCTGTCGATGTATCTGTATCGTCTCGCCGATAGCATCATGATCGGACGTCTTGGAGTGAATGCATTGGCGGGGATCGCCGTGGCCACGGTGTATACCGCGGTGCATGAGATGTTTATCTGGCCCACGGCCCTGGGGACGCAGGCGATCGCCAGCCGCCGCTTCGGACGGGAACACCACAACCGTCGCGCTCCCGCGGTACGCGAGGTGCTGCCGCAGGCGGTCTATGCGGGACTGGTGGCGGGATCCTTCGCGGCGGGTCTCAGCCTGTTCGCGGGCATCCTGGTACCGCAGTTTGCTGCAGCCGCCACCGAAGATGCGGTGGGCTACGTACGCATCAGCCGCCTGGCGTTTCCCGCAATGGGATTTGCCGCCGGCCTCCGCGGCTATCTGGCGGCGGTGCATCGCACGCGAATCATTATGGCGGGAATCGTCGTCTCCAACATCGCCAACGTGGCTCTCAACGCGGTCTTCATATTTGGGCTGGGACCAGCCCCGGCACTCGGTGTCCGGGGCGCCGCGATTGGAACGGTGGCGGCTCACATCTTGAACGCACTGATTCTTACCGTAGCGGTCCTGACCACCCGCATCGATCGGGCGATTTCCCTGCGCCCCTCTCCCGTGATGGTGCGGCGTATCCTGGCGATCGGCTTCCCGGTGGCGATTCAGAACGCCACCGCCATGGCCGTGATTCTTGGCTACCAATGGATCCTGGGATCGATCGGCGCCGTCTATCAGGCGGTTACGCACGTACTGTTTTCCGCGTTCCGTCTTAATAAGACGCTGGTAGGAGGCTTTGCCAACGGCGCCTCAATCCTCGTGGGTAACGCGCTGGGTCGGCAGGAGCAGGATCACGCCCGCGCAGTGGTGCGTGCGCAACAGATCGTGGCGGGGACGATCGGGATAGTGGTGTTTCTGTGTGTCACCGTTGTTCCACACCTGGTGGCAGACCTGTTTTCGCTTACCGGAGCGGCGCGTGAGATTCTCGAGGTGGGGCTCCGCTTCTTCGCTCCATTTTTCTTAATTGAGGTGCTGGGCTATTCTCTGGAAATCATCTTTACCCATAACGGCTGGGGCCGATTCGTACTGGCCAGTGAAGTATCCACCAATATTCTCGGAATTATTGTGCTCTCGTCGGTGGCGGTTTTTCTTCTGGGGTGGGGATACCGCGGCGCCTGGGCGGGGTTCGCGTTGTATCAGCTGACCCATGCCCTTATGCTCTACGGGGGATTCCGCAGTGGGCGGTGGGTTGATATCTCGGTGGAGGAACATGATGCGTGAGATCGCAGTGGGCGACATCCACGGTAAGTTACGCGAGGCGGAAGAACTCCTCACGGCGGTGAGAGAGCGCTATGCACCGGAGGCGGTACAATTCGTCTTTGTGGGAGATTTGGTGGATCGTGGTCCGGCGAGCGCCCAGGTGGTCACCATGGTTAGGCAACTTTGCGACCGCGGGGACGCCGCGTGTGTGCTGGGAAATCATGATGAGCTGTTTCTCCAGGCGCTCCTGCTGCTGCGGCCGGACTTGCTGCGCACCTCGGAGCTGATACCCGAGGAGATGGAACCGATCGTGGCCGATTTTCGATTTGCTCCGCAGCGTCTGTTGGACCACTGGATCGCGCAAGGCGGTGGTGAGACGCTGCGCAGCTACGGTGCGGTTCCCCGCAGCCCGGATACGTGGGACGTGATTCCTCGGGAGCACCTCCATTTTCTGGCCACCCTGCCGCTGGCGTGGTCCGGCGAGCGTTTCGATGTGTCCCATGCTCGTGGAGGCGCGAAGGCGATCCTTCAAGGGGTTGCCTGCGCGTCCCGACCTTGGGAGGTGCCGACGCCGCTGCGGAATGAACTCCTGTGGAACCGCGATGAACCGGAGGATCCGCCGGAGCGCCTGCATGTGAGCGGCCACACCCCTCGGGAGGAGCCGCTCCGTCGCCGGAACTCCGTGGAAATCGATACGGGGTGCGTCTTCGGACATCGGCTGACCGCCTTCGATCCGCAGGATGATCTGTATCTGCAGGTGCCGTGCTCAATGCACTGAGATGAATAAATATCGACTAAAGCGCCGCGAAGACTTGCATTTCCCCCGCTAATATCGCAACTTTATGCCAGCACTATCAAAAGGAGGAACGGATGAGAAAAATTCTGTTCAGTGTGTTGATGATCGCTCTGGTGGCCGGCTTTGCTACAGCAGGGGGTCAGGGAGAAGGAGAAGAGGCCGGAGGACCGGTCTTTGCGACGATCGGTACCGGTGGCGTAACAGGTGTCTACTATCCCGCCGGCGGTGCGATCAGTCGGATGGTCAACGCCAAGAGCGACGACTACGGTATTCGCGCGTCGGTCGAATCCACCGGGGGAAGCGTATTTAACATCAACGCCGTACTCAGTGGAGATCTGGAGTTTGGTATCGCCCAGAGCGACCGCCAGTACCAGGCGTTGAACGGTATGGCCGAGTGGGACGGTAACCCTCAGTCCGAGTTGCGGTCGGTTTTTTCGCTGCATCCGGAATCGATTACGCTAATCGCAGCGGTTGACAGTGACATCGAGTCGGTGGCCGACCTCGAAGGAAAACGGGTGAATATCGGTAATCCCGGCTCCGGGCAGCTGCAGAACTCCCTGGACGTCTTGAGTGCCTTTGGCCTTACCGAGGATGATATCGATGCCGAGCAGGTAGGCGCGGTGGAAGCGCCGAGTCTGCTGCAGGACGGCCGCATCGACGCCTTTTTCTATACCGTGGGTCACCCCAACGGAAACATCACTGAAGCTACCAGCGGTCGCACCGAGGTGCGGATCGTCAATATTACCGGTGATGGCGTGGACGAGCTCTTTGAGGAACTTCCCTACTACGCCGAAGCCACTATTCCGGGAGACTTCTACCCGCAGGCCGCCAATGATGGTGATGCCACCACCATGGGGGTAAAGGCGACGCTGGTATCTTCTACCGCAGTATCGGATGACGTGGTGTACGCGATCACCAAGGAAGTCTTTGACAACCTGGATGAGTTCAAATCACTTCACCCGGCGTTTGCCGTCATCACCGAGGAGAATATGCTCCAGGGACTGTCTGCCCCTATTCATGCAGGTGCCCTGCGCTACTATGAGGAAGCTGGTCTGGTTGATCTGATCAATCCGGATCTCCTACCGTAACAACTGATTCTGAAGGCGGTCGGTAACGCGGCCGCCTTCCACGAACCTACCGATTTTACGAAAGAGCATGGGGAGTGTATGGCGGAGAACAGGGAACTCGAACGAATTTTGCAGGAGGAAACGGGAGTCACCCGCGTCCACAGGCGGTTTGATCGGATACTGATTACCTCGGTGAGCCTCGCGTGGGCACTGTTTCAGCTGGCGCTGCCGCGGCTGATCATCCTGGACAGCATCACCGTCCGCTCCGTGCACCTGGCGTTTGCCATGGCGCTGGTTTTTCTGGGTGTTCCCGCAACCCGCCGCATCTCCCGAGATATACCCGGTATTCACTCTCTTAAGCACACACCTCTGTTTGACTACGTTCTTGCGATCGTGGCAGTGGTGGCGGCTCTGTATATCGTGCTCGACTGGGACGGTATCACCACGCGCATGGGGATGCCCACCACGCGGGACCTGGTAATGAGCGTGATTCTGATACTGCTTCTGTTTGAGGCGGCCCGCCGCGGTATCGGGATACCGATGGTCATCATTGCTCTGGTGTTTACTCTGTATGCCTTCTTTGGCCGGAGTATGCCCGGAATCCTTGCCTGGCGGGGAGTGAGCCTCACCCGGTACACCAGCCAGATCGTACTGTCCTCGGAGGGAATCTTTGGCATTCCACTGGACGTCTCCGCCCGCACGGTGTATCTGTTCGTAGTTTTCGGGGCCCTTCTCGAGCGCTTTGGTGCGGGACAGTTCTTCAATGACATATCGATCTCTCTGCTGGGTAAGTACAAGGGCGGCCCTGCCAAGGCGGCCGTGGTTTCCAGCGGATTCACCGGATTAGTCTCCGGTTCCAGTATCGCCAACGTGGTGACCACCGGCACCTTCACGATTCCGCTCATGCGCAAGGTGGGATATCCGGCAAAGACCGCCGCCGCCACCGAGGTTGCCGCCAGCACCAATGGCCAACTGATGCCGCCGATAATGGGAGCGGCAGCGTTTATCATCGCCGAGTATCTGGCGATGTCCTACTTTGAGGTTATTCGGGCCGCGTTTATTCCGGCCTTCGTGAGCTATATCGCCCTGTTCTACATTACTCACCTTGAGGCTTCAAAACTCGGCCTGCGCGGCTTGCCGGCGGCCGATCTGCCCGTGTTTACCGAAGTTATCAAGCGCGGGTTCCACCATCTCATACCGCTGCTGGTTCTCATCTATGAATTGGCGTGGTTGCGACGGAGTCCGAATCTGGCTGTGTTTAACGCCGTGATGATTCTGATTGCGATCTACGTGGTCCGGGAAGGCTATGCCGCGCTGCGCCGGGGAGAAGGTGTTCTCGCCACCGCCCGGAACCTGACGGTAACGATCGGGAGCGGGCTGGTCCAAGGCAGCAAGAACATGCTTCCGGTAGCATTGGCCACCGCCACCGCAGGAATCATCGTGGGTGTGGTAAACATGGGGATCGGAAGTCGCATCGTTCAAATGGTCGAAGTACTGGCGATGGGCAACGTGTTCCTGCTGCTGTTTATCACCGCCGTGGTGAGCCTGGTGATCGGCATGGGCCTGCCCACTACCGCTAC
>JAWOCO010000191.1:0-5695 GCA_046483765.1 Alkalispirochaeta sp.
AAGGCGCCGTGACTTTGCGCGATCTCCGCCTCGTGGTGGGGAAACTGCAAGTCCAGCCCGCCACCGTGGATATCAAACCGTTCTCCCAGGTAGCGGGTACTCATGGTGGTGCACTCCAGATGCCATCCAGGAAATCCTTCACCCCAGGGGCTGCGCCAGCGCATAATGTGCTGCGGTTCCGCCTTTTTCCATAGAGCAAAGTCCAGGGCGCTGCGCTTGTCCTGGGCGCCGGCGGTGTCGCGGGTATTGGCCATGAGGTCTTCAAAGACGCGGCCCGAGAGCTGCCCGTAGGGCGATGCATCGCCACCGGCAGCGCGGGCCGGGTCGGATTGGGGATCTCCCGCGTACTTCTGCAGATCAAAGTACACCGATCCGTCCACCTCATACGCCAGACCGGACTCGAGGATCTTCTCCACCACCTCGATCTGCTCCAACACGTGACCGCTGGCCCGCGGTTCAATAGAGGGCGGCAGACATCCCATGCGGCGCATGCCATCGTGGTAGCTCAGCGTGTAGCGCTGCACCACCTCCATCGGCTCCACCCGTTCCAGTCGGGCCCGCTTGGCGATCTTGTCCTCACCGGCATCGGCCTGTTCATCCTCGAGGTGGCCCACATCGGTAATGTTCCGGACGTACCGCACGCGATAGCCCAAGAATCGCAAGTACCGAAACACGATGTCAAAGGCCAGGCCGGTTCGGGCGTGGCCCAAGTGAGGATCGGAGTAGACCGTGGGGCCGCAGACGTACATACCAACAAAGGGCGGCTCCAGAGCATGGAACGCCTCCTGTCGCCGGTGCAGCGAGTTGTAGACTGTGAGCGGGATCTCATCATAGCGAGGTGTGTCATTCATACCGCTGTAGACGTTACCGACCGCGGCGAGTTTTCACAAGTGCCGTGTCCGTCACCGTCACACGTTATCGCGGTCTCGGGTTATCGCGCTTACGGGCTATCGCAATCACAGGCTATCGAACCAGTCGTCCTCCAGGGACCCGGCTCCAAAGAAGTTGATCCCGCTCAGAGAGTCGCTCACCGGTTGGGACATATCGGCGAGCACCAGGCGATGCCCCGGACACCCCAGCCGCGCGCAGACGTGAATTACGTTGTTCCCGCCGGGCAGAACTAGTTCGATCCCCCGGGTGCAGCTACAGCCATCGATGTCACACGTCCGTTCGATCATCAGGGATTCCCCCGTGGCCGGCACGTAGGCATCTACTACCTGGTTGCCGTCTCCCACTTCCGGAAGGAATCCGTAAAGCTTGGCGTGGCTTCCCCAGTAGGCATCGACGAAGATCAAACCCTCCTGCGTACCCAGGCGCAGCCCGATGCGGATGCTCGGCTCTCCGTGAATGCGCACGCTTTCGGTAATCAGGGGCGTACCCTTCCGGCTGAAAGCCGACTCCACCACAAGGAACTCCCGGCCGTGGCGGGTGACCAGCTTGAGGCCTTCCGGCATCGCCTGGAGAAATTCGACCGGTATCTCCTGGTGTACGAGCTTCATGCGCCCTCCTCTTCTCGGTATGCTCCTATTGTACGTCGACAGCGGCGGTTCCGCCATACTTGATTTCGGTGGCATCTCCGCGTATAGTGCTGGATGTAGTTGAATTTACATATTTCGCCCCATATATGGAGGTTGCACGGTGAGATGTCCCAAGTGCGGTGCCGTGGAAGACAAAGTTATCGAATCTCGCGCATTGGCGGATGGCCGCACGATTCGCCGTCGCCGGCAATGCCTTACCTGTGACTACCGGTTTACCTCCTACGAGCGGGTCGAGGAGAAACAGCTCATGGTGGTAAAGAAGACCAAAAACCGCCGGGAGCCGTTTGATCGCCACAAACTGGAAAACGGGATTCAGCAGGCGGTACGGAAACGGCAGGTCAGTCAGGCGCAAATCGCCACCATTATCGACGAGCTGGAAGAGCAGGCGATCCAGGAAGGCATGGATACCCACGAGATCACCGCCTCCCGCCTGGGAGAGCTGGTTCTTGAGCAGTTGGACCGCCTCGATACCGTGGCCTACATCCGGTTCGCCTCGGTGTATCGGAACTTCGAAAGTGTGGATGAATTTATGCGTGAGATTGAACGCCTGGAGCAAAAGAAAGGCGCCGACCAATAGCCGACGCCGAATAGTGGCGAAGGGACTTGAACCCCTGACCTAGCGGATATGAGCCGCTTGCTCTACCAACTGAGCTACGCCACCGTTGCTGTGAGGCGGAAATATAGCAGGTCCCTCACACCGTGTCAACGTAACGTAACGCATTGCATCTGGTGCTCGTCACGACACCAGATTGTGACGCCGAGCGGCTTCCATGAGTCGCCGGTTCCACGTGTTGGAACGGAGATAGCGCATCTTGTCGCGGTAGTCGTCGATCCGGCTCATCCGCTCCTGCACCAGCTTTACCGACTTGCCCAGTACTGTGGTGCGATCGTCGCGGTCGGCGGAGCGCTCCGCCGGCAGGATGCAGGCATAGAGGTAGTTAAACAGCCCCGCATAGGGGTCCACGCTGAGTCCGTCGTGCCCGCGGGTCAGGCGGTAGAGGATCGCCACCGCCTCGTCCTGACGGTCAGTGAGTGAGAGCATCCAGGCACGGAACGCCTGAATCATGCGCAGCAGCTCACTCCGCCCCTCCTGGTCGGCGATCAGCAGATCTTCCATCGGGGCATAGCCGTTGTCCCAGCACACGCCCAACCGTGGCCATCGCGCCTCATCCCGCTCTTGCTCCTCCGCGGCGTTCAAGAGATCCAGTGCCAGGTGGTATTCGTTACGCGTGATCAGCGCCTCTGCCACGAAGAGTTTTTCCTCGGCCCGCATCTGGGCTGGGTCACGACTGAAGTAGTCCGCGGGAACCTGCTCATCGGCGAGGTAGCGCGCCCGGAGCATCCAGGCTTTGATCGTGCGCGCGGGAGTCCCCATGCCACACGACCGGGCCCACTCCTGACTCATGGCAAACTGCGCCGCCGCCCGATGGTAGGCGCCCAGTTCAAAGTCGATGCGCCCCAGGGCAAACCACGCCAGGAGGAGCCACTCGGAAAACCCACTCTCCAACAGCCGGCCGGTGAGTTCAGAGAACTGCGTGGCGGAACGGCTCAGGTTTCCGGAGAGAAACAGGCGAATCGCTTCCAGCGAGCGGGCGATCAGCTCGGTGGCGAGATCGTCATCCGCTTCTTCTCGGGCAAAGGTCAGATAGCGCCCGGCATCTCCCAGACGCCGCTGAACCAGCAGCACCCGCGCCATCAAGAGATGACTGGCTCCGCTGCCGGGGGCTCGGACGTTCTGCAACAGCACGGTGGCGTCCTTGGCCACGGCCAGCGCCTGCGCGTAGTTTCGCTGTGCGAGGTAGAACTCCCCGAGGCTCAGGAGGTAGTCCGCCCGTTGCTCGGGAGAGAACGCCTCGTCCCGCGCTGCGCTGGTGAGCACTGCCGCGTCGTCTTCACAGAACTCCGGCCCGCGGCTATCTCGCAGGTAGAGCCGTACCCGGGCGCTGGCCTCAGTAGCGCGGACATGGTAGGGAGTCGATCCGTCGGACCCCACGATCCGTTCCACCGCGTCGAACGCCCCCCCTCCGGCGAGGGTGTGAAGCACCGTATGACGGCGCTCCCGGAAGCGCCCCACCTCCCGCTCCTCTTCCAAAAATGCGAGGATCGAGGGGGAAAGCGGCAGTGCCTCGGCGCGTAGCTGAGCGGCCATAACCTCATACAGCGTGTCCTCCAACGCCGCGCGTTCGTCAAAGGGAACGATCGCCGACATCAGAGGCTCCGCTGCCGGGTTGATCTGGGGCGTCCATAAGTGCTGCACCACGCCCAGGTCTTCCAGTTCCTGCATCACCCGCACCCGCTCCGCCGGCGTGATTCCTAACGCGGCGACAAACGGAGAAATCGCCTCATCATTGAGGACCCCCCGCAGGCGGTACAGGAGGTAGATCAGGTGTCGGTGGTGGGCCGACAGTTGCCGCGGATCATGATCGGCGTGAGCCCAGTAGGCGTGGGCCCCGCCAAAACGGTCGGATTCACGCCCGATGAGCTCCACCACCCGCACCGCCGGATCTGCGGGCTCCGCGGGTCTCACCGCGGCGGTTCCCACCACCCGCACCGCCGGCGATGCCCCCGGCGGCAGTAGGTAGTGCCGTACGGAACGGGCTACCTCCGGTTCCACCAGATCAATGTCCCGCAACTCCACCAGTGCCCAACGTTCCCGGCCGGCTTCAGCCGATGCCCACCGGGTGAGCAGCATGCCCAACTCACCGCGGCGCCACCCCTCGGAGAGCAGCAGGGTGGCGGGATCGGCAAAGCGGGCGTGCAACGCAGTAAGCGCCCATTGCTCCCGCTGGTCGATCTCCTCCGCTCCGTAGCGCGGCTGCTCATCGACGTGAGCCTTCGGTAGCTGCGCCACCACCGCCTGGAGAATCATTTCCGTGGTGCTCTCGGCGCGACATTGCACCACGATATGGTCACGGACATCGGGTGCGGCCGCGGCCAGCGAGGCGGCGAGCCGGGAGGTATCCGGAGCAATGAGATAGGTCCACGGCGCCGGTTCCGGTTCAAACGCGTGCGAGATCTGACGGGTCAGATCATCCTCGGCTACCGCCTCGGCGTATCGCAGGTGCACCACATGGTCGTCGCCGGTGAACGCCACCACCCGGTGGATATCCGCGTGTGATTCCGTCTGAATGAGCGGCTCAATCGCCGAACGCACCGGCTCGGTCACATAGACGGCGTTCTGGTTTCGGGCGCGCCGCAGCACGCGCTGCATCTGGGAGAGCTCCTCCTGCACGTTGTCGTTCTCGCGGTAGTCCACCACGACTAGAAAATCCAGGAGGTCTTCCGATTCGGAGCGCAACGCCTCCAGCATCGAGCGGGCCACCGAGGCCAGGAGCTCCGGCTGCACGGTAACCGCGTGATCCTGCTGAAACAGGACCAGATCTCCGTCACTGAGCACGCGCGAAAACCCGCCCCGCTCCATGACGGTATCCAGGTGCAGGGTAAACTCCCGGTGCCGTTCGGGGTGGATCTTTGCGATTTGGCGCATCCCAGCTGCTTCGACAAGGAGGTAATACATGTGTAGATAGTATCGGCATCGCCGGAGACAACGATTAGGGAGGCGGCAGCGCTTCTACCTCGGCATCATCCACGGACGAATTACCCCCGTACAGGCGCAGGAGCAGCTGATCATTGGCAAAGCGCAGGAGATACTCCGCATGGCGCGCGTTTTCAATCGCATACACCTCCCGCAGCTCCCCGGCGTCTTCCATTCCACGCGCGATCGACTCCCACACGATCGGCGGCACCTCACTCGCCACCCCCGTGGTAAGCTCGTCCCACCGCCCGCGGGCGATGCGCACCGCCACGGCGTCACGCCCGTCGGCGGTGTCCAGCGAGACCGCGCGCACCACCGCATCCACTACCGGGGACCGGGCGGGCACCACCCGGGTCGACTCGTCGTTCCCGAACCGCGGCTCCCACCGCTGCATTCGCCCTGCCCGGGGGCCCTGCAGGGGTGAACCCAGTGGTTCCGGGGGACCGTCATCCACTCCGATTGAAAATCAATTCTATGTTATTTGGAAGGTTCATCTGTTCAATCTGAATATCTTCAGGATATTTCTCAGCAGCCCACCATCTTAATAACTCATGTTTTCAAAGGGATAATGGTTCTGGGCATACGGCATAGCCCCGGACTCAAACCAGCAGTCAAGCACATC
>JAWOCO010000304.1:0-3052 GCA_046483765.1 Alkalispirochaeta sp.
GCCCTCCCACGGTAGCTTACAGATTACATGGATACCGTATACGTTGCAGGGCACAAGAACCCTGACATGGACTGCGTGTGTTCGGCATACTGCTACGCAGCGCTTAAGAAGAAGATCGACCCTGAAACCGACTATCGCGCGATCCGCTCCGGCCCGTTGAGCGGCCAGATTCGCGACGCCTTCCAGCTGGCTGATGTAGCCGTTCCTGAGCATTACGACACGATCGCCCCTACCGTGGGGTTAGTTGCCAAACCCAGCCCCGTGACCCTGAAACCGCGAGATCCGGTATTGGAAGCGTTTCGGGAAGTAGAAAACCAGACGATCAGTGCTATCCCGATCATCGATGATGGCGGCGATTTCTGCGGGGTGGTGGGCGTGAATGAAATCACCTCCTATGTGCTGGCGCAGAACCGTGGGGATCGGCCGATCTACTCCTTTCTCGTGGACAACTTCAATCGCGTGCTACCGGGTGGCCTCATTCAGGAGGGTGATCAGGCGAGCTTCGACGCCCCGATTATGACCGGGTCCATGCCGCAGGACCGGGCGATTGAAATCGTCAGTTCGTTGGAAACGGCACCGCTCTTGGTCGTGGGAAATCGCAAGGAGATTCTCGCCCACGCGGTGGAGGCGCAACTTCCGGCGCTGGTGATTACCGGTCTGCGGGTAAACGAGGAGATCGCGGTGGACCTGAGTTCCTTCCGCGGTTCGGTCTATATTTCCGATACCGACACCGCCGAGACGATTCGTCTGCTGCGGCTGAGCTCACCGGTGAGTACGATCATGGATACCGATGTTCCCCGCCTGTCGCACATCACCCCCTTCGATCAGGCCAAGACCGACCTACTCAACTCCAAGTACCGCGGCCTTCCGGTATTTGAAGAGGAAACGCTGATCGGTATGGTGAGCCGCCGCTCCTTTATCGAACGGCCCCGGAGAAAACTGATCATGGTGGATCATAACGAGGTCTCCCAGGCGGTGGATGGCGCCGATGAGGCACAAATCCTGGAGATCGTGGATCATCACCGCCTGGCACCACCATCGACCACGCAACCGATCGCCGTGACCACCCGCGCAGTGGGGAGCACCTGCACCCTGGTGTACGAGGAGTTCGCCAACTATGGCCTGGGTCTCGACCGGGACGTGGCGATCCTGCTTCTGTCGGGAATCGTGTCGGACACCGTAAACCTACACTCTCCCACCACCACCGAGGTGGACCGCCGCGCCGTTCACCGCCTGGAGGCGATTACCGGTATCTCCGCCGCGGAACACGCCAAACACCTGTTTGCGCAGCTCAACGCCCTGGAAAACCGCGAGCCCAAAGAGATCGTCCTCTCGGACTTCAAGCAGTACGACCACGGTGGCGTAAACTTCGGTATCGGTCAGGTGGAGGTAACCACCCTGACGGACTCCGAGAACTACCGGCCCCGGCTCTTGCAGGCGCTGCAGTCGGTGACCACCGACAAGAAGCTCACCTGGACGATGATCATGGTCACCGATGTGATCAAGCGCAACAGTCTTCTGTTGACCTCCGGGTACCAGGAGGGAGAAAAGCAGCTTCCCTTCAAACAGATCGACGAGCGCACCTTCGATATGCCGGGGGTGTTGTCCCGGAAGAAGCAGTTACTTCCCGAGGTGATGCGGGTCCTGGAGGGAGAGTAGCCAGCAGGGCTCCGCTCGCCCCCGCCGGAGCCGCCCGGAGCCGCCCGGCCCCGCCCGGGCAGCGACAGGACCGCGGCCGTAGCGGGTCTAGAGGCTCGCCACGAACATCTCGATACCGGACAGCAGCATCTGCACCGAGAGGGTAATCAGGATCATCCCCATGAGCCGCTCCATCGCCGCCAGCCCGCGGCGGCCCAGGGCGCGACGGAGGAAGTCGGCGGAAATGAGCACCATTGACGCCGCGAGCCATGCAACCACCAGCGCGATCAGCCAGTCTATCAGACGGTCGGGATACTGGGTGGAGAACAGGATCAGGGTGGCCATCGCCGATGGTCCGGCGATGAGCGGAATCGCCAGCGGCACGATCAGCGGCTCATCCTCGTGCTCTCCCGTCTCACTCGCCGCCGCACGGCGTGGAAATATCATACGAATCGCGATCAGAAACAGCACCGTCCCTCCGCCCATACTGAGCGCCGGCTGCGAGATATTCATTCCCTGCAGGATGTACTTCCCGAAGAACAGGAACACCGACAGGATCACCAGGGCGATAATCATCTCCCGCAGAATGATCGCCTTCCGGCGCCCGGGCTCCACGTGATCGAGTACCCCCAGGAACACCGGGATATTTCCCAGCGGATCGAGCACGAGAAACAGGGTAATGGCGGCGGCATAAATGCTCATGGTGTACTCTCTTCCAGCAGTCCGTAGCGGCTTTTCAGGTGCATTACACGGCGGGCTCCGCGGTTGATATCATCTTCGGTAATACGACCTGCGGCGAGCAGGCGCTCCACGCGGCGCAGCACATCGAGATAGTCAAACCCCGTGTTCAGCAGCAGCAGATCGACGTCGTACCGTAGCGCCCGCTCCAGGATCAGGTCAAGATCGTAGTTGTCCGCCATGGCCCGCATGGAAAGGGCATCGCTCACCACCACGCCGGTATACGCCATCTCCTCCCGCAACCGGTGCTGCAGGAACTCCCGGGATACGGTCACCGCGTAGTCCGGATCGATCGCGGGAAAGAGCAAATGGGCGGTCATAATCGCCGGCACCCCCGCGGCGATCGCCGTTTCAAACGGCAGCAGGTGAGAGGCGCGCAGCTCCTCCCAGGTGAGATCAACTACCGGCAACCGGCCGTGGCTATCCACTACCGTGACACCGTGGCCGGGAAAGTGTTTGGCGGTGGCGATGACCCCGGCCCGCTCCATGCCGGCGAGATAGGCCGGCGTCAGGTCGCGGACCACCTCGGCATCACCGCTCCAGGCACGGTCACCGATGATCGTATCGTCGGCACGGTCCGGTACATCCAGGACCGGCGCGTAGTTCATGGTGATTCCCATCGCCCTGAGTTCCACCCCGATCGTGTACGCCACCGCTTCAATAAACTCAGGATCGT
>JAWOCO010000331.1:0-6304 GCA_046483765.1 Alkalispirochaeta sp.
CCGGCCCCTGGTGGAAGATCCCTCGATCATTTTGTTACAGGTGAGCAGCACATCGACCTGAACGTTCCCGGCAGCGTGGCGCTCACCGTCGCCGCCGCTGTACAGTACCGCCTGGAACCGCTCTCCCGGCTGCACCGGCACCGTAGCCGGCTTCAGGTGCACGCCCCGATACCGGCGCTCATGAAAGAGCCGCGGCACGAACCGAACCAGCATATAGATGCCGGGGCCAATAAACACCACCGCAAAGAGTCCCAGAATTGGATCATCGAACGTCGTCACAAAGGTGATCACCAGACCGGACACCAAAACGAGCCAGACTATGCCAAAGATCGCACCAAAGAGTGTCCCGCTCCGGCTGGGAGCGATCGTTCCGTTGTGCCAGACGCGTTCCAGTTCCCAGGGCTCCGCGCTTCCATCCATTAGTGCCTTATACTTCCTGCTCGCCATGCTCATGGGATAGGAATATAGCACAGTTTGTGATTTCCTGATCAGCGGTGGGAGCGGTGGCTCACGCCAGGTGACACTCCAGGCACAAGGGCAGATGGTCCGAGGCGCGGCGGGCGGTATGACTCCGGTGCGCCCAGACGCGATCGCGTCGCACCCGCCCGGACAGCCAGATCCGGTCCAGCGGGATGATCGGGAAGCGGGCGGGAAACGTACGTCGCGCCGCATGTTTGGAAAACGTCCGGTCCAGGCGGCGGAGAAAGGCGTTGGGCATCCGCCACTCGTTGAGGTCTCCCATGAAGATCACCGGCTCCCGACGATGGTCGGTGTAGGTATTGATCGCATCCAGCAGGATCTCTGCCTGGGTTGAACGGGCCCACCCCTCAACCGCCAGGTGGGTAACGATCACCCAGATCGGAACCCCCTCTACGTTGAGCCGGGCAAAGATCGCTCGCCGCGCTTCCACCCGACGACCATTGCGCTCGGACCCCCGGCTGTCGAGACTCAGGTCCACGTGGTCCAAAAGCTCATGCCGAGTAACCAGGGCGTTTCCATAGCTGCCCTGCTCGTCGGTGAGGGTCTTGAGAAAGAGCACCTGGTGGTCGGGAACCATCTCCTGGATCACCTCTACTACGCCGCGCTGATCCCCCTCGTTGCGACGCACCTCTTGCACTCCCAGAATGGACGGTGCCACCTCCCGGATTACCCGACCGATCCGATCCGGAGCGTATACGCCGTCGCTCCCCACGGCACCGTGGATGTTGTAGCTCATGATGCGTTCCACTATTCCTCCGAGTCCTCGGTTGCCCAGCGGGCGATGCGGCGTACCACGGACAAGAGGCCCCGCACTGCGGCGAAATACACCACGACGAACACGATAAACCAGATCGTGCTGCCGAGACTGGGATCGGTAAACACGTTGCGAATCACCTCTCCAAATACCGAAAACGCCACGATTCCCGGCAGCAGCCCCACCGCCGAGCCGGCCAGAAACTGCACCGGCGTGAAACCCAACAACCCAGTCACCAGATTTACCACCAGGAACGGCCCCGACGGGACCATTCGTGAAATGGCCACTGCCCATAGTCCGTACGGTTTAATCCGCTCCAACTGCCCCTTCGCTCGGCGAACTGCCTGGTAGCGGTCAGGCCAAGAGCTGGTATGCAGAGCCAAGCCGATCGCGTAAAAGATCGCCGCCCCGGAGAAAATCCCTAACGTCGAGTAGACGATCCCCAGAAGCGGTCCGTGAAGGGCGGAAAAGAACACGATGGGAACCACAATTGTCACGAAGAAGCTCATCGTCACCCAGAACGCGGCGATCGTCAGCAACGCTCCCGCCCACGGCCGTTGCGTGTTAATCACCTCGATGCGCTGGAGCACCGCGCGGATGTCAAGGTCAGATTGGGCTGCATACAAGAGTGCCCCGATCGCCAGAACCGCTACTAAAGAGGTTGCCCATACCCGCTTGGTACGCGTGATTATCTCCCACGGGTTGGAGCGGGCGATCCGCTGGAACACCGTCTCCTGCGGGGGCGGCTGTTCCATGTCGAAACGATCAACAAGCTCTTTCGGTACCCGCTTGGACGCATCCGCGATGACGTGATCCCCGCCCTCCTCGAGACCACTCCACTCCGCGCTGCGTTTGCGGAATGCCGCGAGCCGGGAGCCGTCATGGTGCGCTACCTGCTGCTGCCAGGCATCCACGGAGAGTCCCGCGTGTTGCGCCAGCAACCGATCCTCGATGGCGGAGATGTCGCCGGCGGGGGATGGGGCGTCCCCGGCTGAAGAACCGCCCTCCTCGGCGGGACCGAGAATCGTCGCGTTCACCTCCGAGTCGAGGCTAAAAGAACGCCCATTGATGTTGGCTGAACCCAGAGTCACCAGCGCCCCATCGATGATCATCGTCTTGGAGTGCACTTTGACGTTGGCGGCGAGGTCATCTGGTGACCGGAGGTTAAAGATACCCAGGCGGTGGTGGTGGTCGTGATCGATCAGGTGCGAGAGCTGCACGGCCGAGCTCACCCCCATCGTCATCCGACCCAGCGCATCGGGAAGCTCCCGGGGCATAATGATAATCACCTCTGGGCCCTCGGGTTCCTGCAGGCGCGAACTCAAGGCCGCCGTAATCTCGTCACTACTGAAGTACTGATTCTCGATATAGACGCGATCCTCTGCCGCGGCAACCAGATCCCGATAGAGGTGAAAAATCTGGCGCACATCTCCGTCATCGCGCTCCGGGTAGGTGCGGGTGAAGGACAAGTAGATTTCACGCTCACGGAGGTCCACAGGAACATCGGCGGGCCACAGGTTACCGGGCCACACCTGTTGCGAACCTCGAGAATCCTCCGGAGGGTTCCAGTCGTCCTCGACGAGACGATCCTGAACCGCCACGGCGAATAGATCCCGCACCGCCGGGCCTGAGAACATGAGCTGGGTATCATGGTACGGGACGTAGCGCTCACCGTCGGGGTTGGTGCGAGCCTCACTGTCCCCCCGATGGTCGGTGGTATCCCAGCGGCTGTGGGACAGGTCCATGCCTCCTACCCACGCCAGGAAGTCATCGATAATCACGTATTTCTCGTGGCGGGCGGCAAAAGCTGACGCCGCCGGCACCCGCAGGAGTTCGAGATTATCCAGGGCCTGCGCCTGATCCTGAAACCATTCGGTGATGTACTGATCCGCGGCAAACACCGCCGGTGCCTGCCAGATGCGTAGCTGGATCCGGAGCGCAGGATTCTCTCGGGCGCGGTCCACCAGGAACTCGCCCAGAGAGCGTTCATCCACGGAATCCGCATCCCCGCGGACAAGCCGAATCCGGTCATCCAGGCTCCACCCGACAATAAGAATCCGCCGCTCAGCACGATTGATCGCATTCCTCAGCGCCGAGAAGTACGAGGCGCTCTCAGTAAACACCGCCAACTCCCGGGCCCGGCTGCGATATGCGTAATGGATTCCCTGCTTCAGATCTACGTCTTTCATACGAACGGAAAACTTACCCCGCCGAGTGTACCAGCGTCGAGTAATGACCTCCGGCACTCAGCAGCTGTTGATGGGTACCGCGTTCTACCAATCGACCATCGTCGATTACCAGAATCTGCCGGGCACTTCGGATTGTGGACAGACGATGGGCGATGACAAAGGACGTGCGATTGCGGCTGAGCCGCACCATCGCCTCCTGAACGATCGCCTCCGTGCTGGAATCGATGTAGGAACTGGCCTCATCCAGAATCAGAATGTGGGGATCGCGTAACAGTGCCCGGGCAAACGCCACCAGTTGGCGCTGGCCCAGGGAGAGCAGTCGGCCCCGCTCCCCCACTTCCGTGTCGTAGCCGTGGGGCAGCGACCGAATGATCTCGTCGATGCCCATCTCCGTCGCCACGGCGCGGACTTCGTCCTCACCGGCACCGGGAGTACCCAGCCGAATATTCTCACTCACCGTGCCGGAAAACACGCCGGCATCCTGCGCCACCAGCGCGATCCGGCTGCGATATCGGGAAAGATCCCACTCGGAAAGCGGCGAGCCGTCCACCATGACGGTACCCGCCACCGGCTCGTAAAAGCGGCAGAGCAGGTTAATGATCGTGGTTTTCCCGGAGCCCGTCTCCCCCACCACCGCGTTCATGCCCCCGGGGACAGCGTCGAAACTCACACCATGCAGGACCGGTTCCTCCGGATTGTACGCGAAGGACACGTTTTGGAAGCGCACCTCCGCCGGCGGCGCGGCGTGCCGCACCTCACGGCTGACTCGCGGCGTGGCAACCCACTCCGCGGGAGCTCCCGCTTCCACCGGTTCATCCATCATGGCGAAGATTCGTTCCGCCGAGGCCATCGCCCGGCTCACCTGGTTCAGCATATTGCTGATCTTCTGCAGCGGTTGAAAGAAGCGGTTCACATAGGAGAGAAACGCCACGATCACCCCCATCGTAATGCCGCCGGTGGCCAGAAGCACGCCACCCCCCACCAGCACCAGCGTCGTTCCGGTGAGCGCCAGGGTGGCCACGCTCTGCCAGAACCAGGCGTTCAACGGATAGAAGCGGCGCGTCTCGTCGAAGTACTCCTGGTTGATGGCGCGGAAGTTCGCGGTATTCAGATCCTCCCGGGCAAAGGCACGGATCACCTTAATTCCGGAGATCGACTCGTTGAGAAAGGCGTTTACCGAGGAGAGCGCCCGTTGAATACGACGCCCGGCGCGGCGGAGCCGGCTCTGGAGGCCGAAGACGATCAGGACGAAGAGCGGCACGGTTACGACGAGGATCAGGCTCAGCCGCGGATCCAGGAAGATCATCGCCCCGGCGATGCCGAAGAGCATCAGCACGTCCACCACAATGGTGTCGAGCCCCGCCCGGAGCAGTTCTTTCAGCACCTGCACGTCATTGGTGAGGCGGCTCATGATCTGCCCGGTGCGATGCGTATCAAAGAAGCGGAAGGACAACCGCTGCAGGTGGCCAAAGAGGTCTCGCCGCAGATCGTAGAGCAAGCGATACCCGATACGCATCATGAGCGCGCCCTGAATACGTGCGGAAACGAACAGAACCCCCAGCACCGCCGCCATCACCGCCAGCAATCCCGGCAGACCCTGCGATTGCTGGACCGCAACATGGTTATCGATACCCCGCTGCACGAGGATCGGGATCGTCACCGTGGCAGCCACATTCACCACCGCCATCGCGTACATCAGCGATAGGCGCAGACCGTAGGGCTTAAGATACGCCATGAGCCGCCGGAACACGGACCAGTCGAATTTCGCTTCACTGCGCTCTTCCTGCAGTGGAAGATCTCGCGCGCTGGATCGGGTGATCATCGGTACGGCTCCTCTCCCGTTTCTACCTGTGACGCCGCCCGCTGTTGATCCCAGGTACGGCGATACAGATCGTTGCGCTCGAGCAGTACATCGTGCGATTCCACGTCCTGCACCGTGCCGTCGTTGAGTACGATAATGCGGTCCGCCAGGGACAGGGTGGACAGCCGCTGCCCTACGATAATCGTGGTGCGGTCATGCATGAGCCGCCGCAACTGGTCTTGAATGTGGCGCTCGGTCACCGCGTCCAGGCTGGAGGTGCAATCGTCCAGGATCAGGATGCGCGGATCCTGCACGATCGTCCGGGCGATGGCGATCCGCTGCCGTTGCCCGCCGGACAGCCCCACCCCATGTTCACCAACCAGCGTCTCATAGCCCTCCGGCAGGGAGACGATAAACTCATGAATCTCCGCGGCCCGAGCGGCGGAAACGATCGCATCCATATCCGCATCGGGCCGACCAAAGCCGATATTTTCACGAATCGTCGCGGAGAACAGAAATGTCTCCTGCAACACCGTTCCCACCTGACTGCGAAGCGTCTCCAGCTCCCACTCCTCGATAGGAATCCCGTCGATGCGGATTTCCCCCTCCGTGGGCAGATAGAACCGGGGAACCAGGGAGATCAAACTGCTCTTTCCGGAACCGGTGAGCCCAAACACTCCCACGTGACTTCCCGGAGCCAGCAAGAAACTGACGTCATCCAGCACGCAGGGTCCGTTGTCGTAGCGGAACGATACGTGGTCAAAGGTAAGCTCGCCCACGATCGCCGTCCGGCGCGCCCCTCCGTCATGACGAAGCTGGTCCGGGCGGTGCAGGATTTCCATGACCCGATCGGCAGCACCGCGAGCAAGGTTTACCATGGCGGTATTAAACGCCAGAATCCGCAGAGGAAAGCCCATGATTCCCAGGTACGCCACAAAGGCCACCAGGGTTCCCAACGGGGTCTCCCCGTTCATGACGCGCATTCCCCCCACCGCCAGCAGAACCATCGCGCCCACCCCTTCGGTGACCAGCAGAATCGGATTGAGATACGCCTGCGGTAGCGCGGCGGCCAGGTCGCGC
>JAWOCO010000017.1:0-2596 GCA_046483765.1 Alkalispirochaeta sp.
CCCGTTTTCTACAAACCATGCCGGGTGTATACTGAAGTTCGTGGAACGAAGCGTGCAGAAATATCACCTATCGTCGTTGGCACAACGGGAAGCTGCGGAGAATCTCGCCTGGTGGCTGAGTCGCCCAGTAGAGGAACGCATCGCCGAAGTGGAACGACTACGGAAAAGCTACTATGGAACTATCCCCCGACTTGAGCGAGTTGCTCGGGTTGTTTCACAAACACAACGTTGAACACGTAGTCATCGGGGCGTATGCGCTGGCCTTTTACGGTGCACCTCGCTTTACGGGAGATCTGGATATCCTCGTGAAGGTAGATCAGGAAAACGCCGAGCGGATCATGATGACACTGGATGCGTTTGGCTTTGGCGCAACCGGCCTCACCGCCTGTGACTTCATGGGACCAGATCAGGTCGTACAACTTGGGCACCCACCCGCGCGAGCGGATATTCTTACTTCGATCACCGGCGTTGGTTGGGAGGAAGTCGCCGCTGGTGCGGTTGATGGGAAAATGGGCGGCGTCGCTGTTCGATTTATCGGCCGTACAGAACTTATCAAGAACAAGCGCGCGCTTGGACGCCACAAGGATCTCGCCGATATCGAGGCCCTAGGCGAGGACACCACGTAGCCTCCTATCGGTGATTACCACCGCAGTATCCACAATCATGTTACAAAACAGCGCCTATCTCCCGCTCCTGCGGAGAGATAGGCGCTTTCGGTTCTTCTATAGTGGAAGGTGCCGCCTAATCCGTTGTGCCGTCGGCCGTTATCTCGGATTCTGCAACACGCTTCTGTATACAGCTTAAGCCTGAGCGGGATAGCCTGCCGGTTCGAGGACCTTGTTCACCGTCTCCAGGTCGGGGGCGGCCTCGCCGGTGTACTCGATCACCACCCGCTTGTCCGTGGAGGTGGCCTTTACCTTCTTAATGCCCTCTACCCCCTGCAGCGCCGCGGTGACTTTTGCCTCGCAATGGCCGCAGCTCATATCGGGTACCGTATACTCAACCTTGTTGCTCGTTCCAAATAAACCCATATCGTGTCTCCTCTCTTCTTTCTTGAGAATTCGCTTTAAGTGCAGTGAGTTACTCACTACCGTAATCGAACTAAAGGCCATGGCGATCTCCGCCACCACCGGATGCAGCAGGCCCATCACCGCCAGCGGGATCGCCACCACATTGTAAATGAACGCCCAGAACAGATTGGTCTTGATCTTCCCGAAGGTACTCCGGGAGATCTCCACCGCCCGGGGAATCATCGCCAGGCTGGAGCTCATGAGCGTAATGTCCGCCGACTCGATTGCGATATCCGTGCCGGTGCCGATCGCCACGCCCACATTGGCCTGCTTTAGTGCGGGGGCATCGTTAATCCCGTCCCCCACCATCGCCACCGTGCGGCCCTCGCCCTGCAGCTTCTTCACCGCATCGATCTTCTGCGCCGGAAGCAGCTCCGCAAAGACATCGTCGATACCGGCGCGACCCGCGATCGCCCGGGCGGCGGTATCGTTATCGCCGGTGAGCATCGCTGTGCGCAGCCCCAACCGGTGCAGCGCCGCGATCGCTCCTTGCGCGTCGTCCTTAATCGCGTCCGCCAGGCCGTACATGCCCACCAGGCGCCCGTCGGCGGCGGTTCCCACCACCGTCATGCCGTCGCGCTTCCACTCCTCGGCGGTGGCGCGTTGGGCCTCCTCGAGGGCGATTCCCTCTTCCGTGAGCCAGCGAATACTGCCCACCAGAACCGGATGGTTCGATATCGTGGATCGGATTCCGTGCCCCGGCACCGCTTCCACATTATCGATTTCCAAGGCTGAACCCGAGGGTTCTGCGGCGCCCGCCCCATCGCCACCGTCGGCCGTTTCCGCCTCGAGGTGGCTGCGGATCGCCCGCGCCAACGGATGCTCGCTCTGCTGTTCCACGGTGAGGGTGAGCAGGCGCGGATCCGGGAGGGCCGTGGCGGCCTGGGTGTCGGAAGCCGTGTCGGCCGCCCCCTCCGGCTGGGTCGCGATATCCGCCGGGCCGGGGGTGTAGTGCTGGGAGCGGCGCACCTCGGGGCGGCCCACGGTGAGGGTCCCGGTCTTGTCGAAGACCACGGTGTCCAGGCCGCGGGCGGTTTGGATCGCTTCGCCGTTGCGCACCAGGATGCCGCGCTCGGCGCCGTAGCCCATTCCCACCATGAGGGCGGTGGGGGTGGCCAGACCCAGGGCGCAGGGACAGGCGATCACCAGCGTGGCGATCGCCGCGGAGAGGGCGGCGGAGACGTTTAGCCCCACGGAGCCCACGATGCCGGTGGCGGTGAGCGCCATCCAGCCCCCGAAGGTCAGCAGCGAGAGCACCAGGATCGCCGGCACGAAGATCGCGGTGACGCGGTCGGCGAGTTCCTGCACGGGGACGCGGGAGGACTGCGCCTCTTCCACCAGTTCCACGATCTGCGAAAGGAAGGTGTCTTCGCCGGTGCGCTCCACGCGGACCTCGATCGTGCCCATCTGGTTAATGGTGGCGCCCACCACGGCGCTGCCGGGTTCCTTGTCCACCGGAACGGACTCGCCGCTCACGATCGACTCATCGATGCTGGTGCTGCCGCGGGTGATCGTGCCGTCGGAAG
>JAWOCO010000067.1:0-3533 GCA_046483765.1 Alkalispirochaeta sp.
CCGCCGGGCTCATCCTGGAAACGGCTCTTCCGACTCAGTGACCACGTCTCGATTTATCTGTTGATCGCCGGAACCTACACCCCGATTATGGGCGCGATCGGCACCTCCTGGGCGCACTGGACCTTGGCGGCGGTGTGGGCGCTGGCGGCGATCGGTATCACGCTGAAAGTGATTCTCTGGGACCGCTTCCGGGCATCGCAGGTGGTGTTCTTTTTGGCGATGGGCTGGCTGGCGGTGGTGCGCCTGGACGTGGTGCTGGCCTCGTTGCCACAACCGTTCTTCGTGCTGCTCCTCGCCGGGGGCGTGTTCTACAGTCTGGGGACGATCCTCTATTCCCTCACCAAGATGCCCTACCACCACGCGGTGTGGCACCTGTTTGTGCTGGGTGGCGCGGGGTCTTTCTTCTGGGGTGTCTATGAGTACCTCTGAGTTCTATCATGATGCCCTGCCCTGCGCGGGATTTGCCGCGGCACTGGCGGGAGGCTGCTTCGAGCCGGTGCCGTCGGACTGGATCGTGGTGGCCACGGACGTGGTAAACAGCACCGGTGCCATCGAGGCGGGACACTACAAAGATGTCACCGTGGCCGGCGCGATTAGCACGATTTCGATCGCCAATATTACCGGCTCCCTGCAGTTTCCATTCTTCTTCGGCGGTGACGGTATGACGTTCATGCTGCCCGGGTCCTATCGGGAGCAGGTACTCACCATTCTTGCCGACGTACAGCGGGTGGTAAAGGACACGGTGGGCCTTACCCTCCGCGCCGGTGTGGTGGACGTGGAAGAGCTCAACCGGCTCGGCGCCGATCTACGTATTGGGAAGGTGCGCATCACCGACCGTTACACCCAGGCGGTGGCCAGCGGTCCGGCGCTGGACGTGGTGGATCGGATCCTCAAAGGCCAGGTGCAGGCGCGCATCTCCTACCCACCGGCGCACCCTGACCCCAATGGCCCGCGGGCCGATTTTAACGGCTTCTCCTGTCGCTGGCAGGATATTCCCAGCACCCATGGTGAGACGCTGTCGCTGATTATTGAGCAGGCCCAGTCTACCGAGCAGGGATACGCCGGCCTCGCCGAGGCGCAACGGGCGATCGAGGCGATCGTCGGTGACATCAGTTCCGTGCATCCACTCAGTATTGAGGCGCAGCAGACGCGCGCCTCAACCGCGGTGGCAGCGCCGGAAGCTACCTATCGCGCGCGGGGCAGTCACGGTCTGAGATACCTCTTGCACCGCGGACGCATCTGGATGGAGGTGTCGCTTGTGCGTCTGGCCGTTGCCACCGGACTCCCGATCCGCGCCATGGGAAAGGAGCTGCGCCACATTCGCCGGGAGAACATCGAGAACGCCGACGTCTACAAGATCGATGGTACGCTGAAGATGACGATCGCGGTTACCCCTCATCAACGGCGGCGGATTACCACCCGATTGGAAGAACTGCGGCGGCAGGGGGCGATCCGCTACGGGTACCACACCTCAGACCGCGCCATCATGACCTGCCTGATTCACACCAACCACGACGACGAGGTTCACTTTGTGGATTCCGCCGATGGCGGGTATGCCGTAGCGGCGCGGATGCTGAAATCGCAGCGGTAGTCGGCCGGCCGGAGCGCGTCCGCCGGCACTGGGTGCGCAGCGAACGCCGTTGCCGGCAGCAGATCACTCGTTCCGCTCACTCCCGTTTACCACCGCCTGGGCGTGGTCCATCGCTTTTTCGATCCCCTCATACCCCGTGCAGCGGCAGATATTTGACTGCAGCCAGTCCACTCGGGTGGTAACGTCGGCGGTGGGCTCCGCGGTGAGTAACGCGTGACCGTTCATGATAAACCCGGAGGTACAGAACCCGCACTGAAATCCGTATTCCTTGCGGAAACCTTCCTGTACTGGGCTTTCGGAGAGGCCCTCAATCGTGGTGATCTCATCCCCGTCAACATCCACCGCCAGGGTGTAGCACGACTTCACGGGAGTCCCATTCACATGCATGGTGCATGCGCCACAGTCCCCATTTTCACATCCGAGTTTGGATCCGGTGAGCCCCAGACGATTCCGCACCGTCCACAGGAGGGTGTCCGCCGGCGCCACCCATACCGTCCGGACCTCGCCGTTCACCGTGAGATTGAGCTTCACCTGTCCGTCGTAGCTTTTCATGCTGTTCCTCCCCGGTCTCCGGTGAGCGCCAGGATACCGTCTTCCACCGCCTGGATCGTCAGTTCCCGCCGATACCGACGGCTACCGCGCATATCTTTCTTGAATTGCAACGCCTGCTCGTCCACGGCCCGCTCGATCTCTCCGCGCCGCGCCGCAGCGTCCATTTTGGCGATCGGTTCCGCTCCGGTGGCGTTGATCACCTCTTCCACCCGGTCCGCCCGCACCGGGTAGCCCCACGCGCCGGCCACGGCAACTCGCACCGCCCCGCCGACCAGCGCCATCGCCACCGTTACCAGAGGGTAGTCGATCCGCGGATCTTTGGTGCGCCGCCGGTAGAACCATTTCCCCTCGGGGCCCCCGCCGGCTGCGGTGACCGCCCCGTAAGGTGAGGTCACCAGATACCCTCCGGATCCGGTTCGCAACCCCTCGCCGGATGAAGCGGTCCCGGCACCGGTAGCGCCAAGTCCCAAGTCGGCGAGCACACTGCGGTCAATACCAAAGGAGAGCGCCAGCCCTCCTTTGGGCAACTGAAGCCGCTTGTGAAAAAGCTCGTTGATCGGGCGTGTCGTCACCTCAACCTCGCCGGTAGTGGTAGCATCCGCGGGATGGGCGTAGGTTACCGTGCCGTCCAGGAGCAGAAAGGGAAGCACCGCTTCCCGGTAGGCCAGCATGCCGCAGATGTTGCCCCCCACGGTGACCGAATTGCGCACGGTCCGATCGGCGACTCCGGAAAAGCAGTACGCCAGGAGTCCCGTTTGCGGAGTGTCTATTACGGTGTTGAGGCGTACCGATGCGCCCACCTGCCACACCTCCGCGGCATCGGTGTCGGTATCGGCATCGGCATCGGTCCCCAGAAACCACGTTTCAGGAATGCGTTTGTAGTCGATGAGCACGTCCGCCTGACGCTTGTGGTCACGGCCCAGCGTGACGATTTCCGTGCCGCCCCCGTAGTACAGCGCGGTCTGCCCCGCCTCCGTTGCCTCAGCCCACGCGCCTACCGCCTCATCAACCGATTCCGCCCGTCGAAAAGATAGCTCAAACGGTATCATCACTGCGCCCCTTTCCCGGCATCGCCGGTGGTTGATGCGCCGCCGGCAGCGGCTGAGCCACCGCCGGTGGTTGACGCGCCGTCGGCAGTCGAGGCGTCCCCGGCAGTTGACGCGGCGCCGGTGGGATCTTCGCTCCAGGCGGCGTCACGGCCACTATGATAACTCTCCCACACGTACTCCGGCGTGATGGGAAGCGCGTTCAGTTGCACTCCCGCGGCCCGGGAAAACGCGGCGGAAAGCGCTCCCGGCATCCCGATTATTCCCTGTTCGCCGAGGCCCCGCGCGCCAAAGGGCCCGTCGCCTTGCGGCGTCTCCACAAAGTCCACGATATACTCCGGATG
>JAWOCO010000089.1:0-10964 GCA_046483765.1 Alkalispirochaeta sp.
TTGGAAAAAACAAGATTGAAGAATTAGCTAAACATATTCCATCAGATAAAAAAGTATTGATCACGTACGGTGGTGGCAGTGTCAAACGTTTCGGAACGCTCGACCGCGTGCTGGACGCACTGAAAGACTATGACGTGGGCGAATTCGGAGGAATCGAGGCGAATCCGACTTATGAAACATGTATCAAAGCTGTCGATAAGATCAAAGCAGAAGGATACGATTATCTTCTAGCTGTCGGCGGCGGTTCTGTCATCGACGGTACTAAATTCATGAGATCCCGGGCGCGCCGCGCCGCCTGCCGCGCCTTGGCCGCCAGCACTGCCTTATTCAGGATGCCGTCGATCACTTTGGGATTTTCATCGAAGAAGTTGGTAAGGCTTTCGTTAACTTGGCTCTCCACGATACCTCGGACTTCGCTGTTTCCGAGCTTCGCCTTGGTCTGACCCTCAAATTGGGGATCCATGACCTTTACCGACACCACCGCCGTGAGCCCTTCCCGCACATCATCACCGGAAAAGCTCTCTTCCATCTTCTTGGCGTGCTTGCTCTTCTTCAAGTACTCATTGAGCGTGCGGGTCAGTGCTCCGCGGAAACCACTGAGATGGGTACCACCCTCCCGGGTGTTGATGTTGTTCACGAAGGACACTAGGATCTCGTTGTATCCATCGTTGTACTCGATGGCGATTTCCATTTCCACGTTGTCCCGGGTGGCTTCTAAGTAGATCGGTTCCGGCTGAATCAACGTCTTGTTCTTGTTCAAAAATTGAACAAACTCTCGCACCCCGCCGTCGAACTTGAAGTCATGCCGTTTCACCTGGGGAAGCCGCTGATCCTCGATCGTGATCCGCACCCCCTTGTTCAGGAACGCCAGCTCCCGCAACCGGTGGGAGAGCGTATCAAAGCTAAACGTCACCGCCTCGAAGATCTCCTCATCCGGGCGAAACGAAACGGAGGTACCGGTGAGCTCAGTAGATCCCAACGTTTCCATGGGACCATCGGGAACGCCCCGCTGGTAGCGCTGGCGGTGGATCGTGTGGTTCCGATAGACGTTCACCTCACACCATTCCGACAGGGCGTTCACCACCGACACTCCCACTCCGTGCAGTCCGCCGGAGACCTTATAGGTATCCTTATCGAACTTACCGCCGGCGTGGAGGCGCGTCATGACCACTTCCAGAGCGCTCATTCCCTCACCTTCATGGCGATCCACCGGAATCCCGCGACCATCGTCCACCACGGTGATGGTGTTGTTTTTACCGATTACCACGGAGATCGTAGAGCAGTGCCCGGCGAGGGCCTCGTCGATACTGTTGTCCACTACCTCGTAGACCAGATGGTGAAGTCCATCCGGTCCCGTGCTACCGATGTACATCCCGGGACGCTTTCGTACCGGTTCCAGTCCCGTGAGGATCTGAATGTTTTCTGCTGAATAATTTTCGGGCATGTTAATCCTTCGCGAAGTTGCCATATTATAAGGACTTACACCGAAAACGTAAACTGGCTGGCAGGAGCCGATTCCCAAACCACGTAACATCTGTTTTCTGGGGAATACCTGGGGATAACCTGTGGATAACCTAACCGGCACCGCGCCAAACGGTTATCTCATCTACAGTTAGAGGTGGTGGACAACGGGGAAGAAACCATCCACCGCCGCCGGATCACCGTGGTACCGCCGCCTCACCGCGAAATCGGGGCAAATTCATCGCCGGATCTAGCTGGAAAAGCCAAGCCCCTATGCTATGATTATCTCTTGTCAAAAACTGGGAGGAACGATGGGTATGTGGATAAAATGTGGATAGTTTGAGGAGTCTATGAGCGATTGGCACGACAACCACGTATTCTGGGACGAGGCGCTTAAACATATTGAGCAAGACGTCTCCGAGCAGGAGTTTGTCATGTGGTTTCAACAGATCGAGTATTCCCGGTCGGAAGAACAGAGCATCACCGTGGTGGTTCCCTCTTCTTTCTATCGTGACCAGGTAAAACAACGTTACCTGGATCTGATCGAAGAGAAACTGTATGAACTTTCCGGCCGGCAACTGAACCTCGACTTTGAAATACGTAAGACGGAGATGAGTTCCGCGGAAAAGCGGCCCCAGCGTCGCCAACAGCAGGATGAATCCTCGCTGGACTCACCCCGAACCCCCTCCGTGGCAGAACGCCGCGGCGCCGCAGTGGCGGTAGCTGAACCGGAAACGCGGGAAACCGCCCCGGGGCTGAGCCGAGAGTACACCTTTGAAAACTTCGTGGTCGGTGACAATAACCGCTTCGCCGCCAACGCCGCCATGGCGATCTCCAAGAACCCGGGTACTACCTATAACCCGTGTCTCATCTATGGGGGCATGGGGTTGGGTAAGACCCACCTCCTGCAGTCGATTGGAAACTCCGCCTGGCGCAGTGATCAGAACCGCAAGGTTGTGTATGTCACCGCCGAGGACTTCACTAACGAGTTCATCCGCTCGATCCAGGAAAACAAGACACACCTCTTTAAGAACAAGTATCGTCACGCCGACGTACTGCTGATCGATGATATCCACTTTCTGCAGAACAAGCATGAAACCCAGGAAGAACTGTTTCACACCTTTAATGCGCTCTTTGATGCCAAGAAACAGATGGTCTTTACCTCCGACCGACCGGTGAGTGAGATTAAGCACATTACCGAACGGCTGCAGAACCGTTTCACCCGAGGCCTCACCGTTGACCTACAGCCGCCCCAAATGGAAACCGCCGTGGCGATCCTCAAGAAAAAGGCGGAGGCCGCCGGCGTGCACGTGCCCAACGACGTGATCAGTCTCATCTGTCAGAAGATCACCACCAACGTGCGCGATCTGGAGGCGGCGCTCACCCGCATCATCGCCTACGCGGAACTGGTAAATAAGGACATTACCGTGGATGTGGCGCAGCGGCAGCTGAAGGACTTCTTCTCCAGCCCGCTACAAAGCAACATTACCATCGATATTATCCAGCGCATCGTGGCGGACTACTTCAACCTGTCTCCCAACGAGCTCAAGGGAAAGAAGCGTACCCGGCAGGTGGCGTTTCCGCGGCAGCTGGCGATGTATATCGCCCGGGAGATCACCGAGGCCTCCATGACCGACATCGGCCTAGAGTTTGGCGGACGCGACCACACCACCGTGATGCACGCCTGCCAGCGCATCGAAAGCCGTATGCGCACCGATCCCACCATTGAGGATATCAACCAGACGCTGATTCGCCGCATTAAGGAAGAGGGCAGCCGACCGCCGCGTTAATCAGGGCCCCGCTAATCCGGCCGCGCTGAACCGTGCACGTGCGAGTGCACACCTGCACGCACCGCAGACAGTAGTCACACCCCAGGCGCCGGCTTTCCGGCGCCTTTTTTGTGCCCTGCAGAACCCTCGGTTCGACCTGAAATTTCCGGGGGACAACTGCCGGGTAACTACTGTATAATACCGGGACAACTTACACCGGTGGGGATAAGTGGATAAGCTCGGGAAAAGGTGACCTCAGTTGTTAGAACCACAACGTCTGTGGGGGTAACAACTTAACCGACTTGTACACAAATCCCCCGCCCCTACTACTGCTACTACTATCTTTTATGTATAATCCACTAGGGAAAGGAGCCTGCATAACAGTGAAGTTCACCGTAGAACGCGACACCATCATTCGCGAAATCCAGGTTGCCCAAGAGATCATCGCCTCCCGGTCCAACATGTCGATCCTGTCGAACGTGCTGCTCCAGGCTCAAGACGGAACGCTCACCGTCCGGGCCACCGATTTGAAGGTCAGCTTTGAAACGACCCTTCCGGTGACCGTGGTAGAGCCGGGCGTTACCACCGTCTTCTGCGACAAACTCTTGGGGATCCTCCGATCCGTGCCCTCCGGAGATATCGAGTTTGAACAGAATCCACAGAACACCGGCGAAAACTTTGTCATTCGCCCTACGTTCAAGAAAATCGACTTTCGGCTACGCAGTATCGCCGCCGACAAGTTCCCCGAGATTCAGACGCAGGCTCCCGATGGCTACTTTGAAATTCCCCAGGAACAGTTTATCGAAATGGTGGCGCAGACCTCGTTCGCCGTCTCCGACGATGAAACCCGCTTCTTCATGAACGGAGTCTACGTGGAGCCCGATGACGGGAAACTGGTGATGGTTGCCACCGACGGCCGCCGGCTTTCCTACATCAGCCACGATCTTCCCAAGGACATCGGCGATTTCCAGGGAGTAATCATTCCCCCAAAGGTGCTCAACCTGGTGCGCAAACTGGCCAGTGGCGAGGGAACGCTGCGCATGGCGGTGGCCGATAAGCATGTGTTCTTTGAGTTTGAAGATCACCTGATCTCCTCGGCGCTTATCGACGGGCAGTTTCCCAACTATCGCCGCGTCATCCCGGAGAACCAGCACTACCAGATCAATCTGGACAAGACGGAACTCACCGAGGCGCTCAAGCGCGTATCGCTCCTGGTGGAGAAATCGCGGCGCATCTACCTCGAACTCTCCGCGGGCAACTTACAGCTCCGCAGCGAGGAGAGCGAGATCGGTGTTGCCCGGGAAGACATTCCGATTGAATACGATGGTCCGGAAACGACGATCGCTCTGAACTACACCTACCTGGTGGATCCGCTGCGGGTGATTGGTAGTGATGCGATCTCGGTTCACTTCACTGAGGCCGGCAAGGCGATCACGATCTACTCGGAACCCCGGGAGAACTACTTTCACATCGTGATGCCGATGCAGATCCAGTAAGCGCGCCGTTGGGATTCCAACGCGTCCGCTTTTACCAGTTCAGGAACCTGCGCGATGGATACGTCGATCTTCCATCGCCGCAGGTTTTTTTGGTTGGTGAGAACGGCCAGGGCAAGAGTAATTTCCTAGAAAGCCTATATCTCCTGAGTTACGGTGCCAGTTTCCGCACTCGCCGGGACAGTGAACTGTGCCGATTGGGCGAGCGCGAAATGGCGATCGACGGCGTTTTCTCGGCGGATGATGGGAGTGATTCGGGGGCGACACACGTGACCGCCAATGCGGCCGACGCTTCCGCTGCGACCCACCGCCTGGAGATCCGCTGGCAGGAGAATCGCAAGAAGATCACCCTGGATGGAAATCCGGTACAGGATCGGCGCGATATGATCTCGCTTATGCCGTCGGTGGTGTTTCGCCATGACGACATGAGTTTTGTCAGTGGCCCGCCGGAGATGCAGCGCTGGTTTGTGGACCAGACGCTGAGTATGTACCAGCCGGTGTACATTGATGATATTCGCCGCTATCGGGGGGTGCTCCGTAATCGCAACCAGGCGATCAAGGACGGCCTCTACGACCTGATGCCGGTGTATGACCAGGAACTGGCGGAGGTGGGCCTGGAGATCCAGCGCCGGCGCCGGGAGGTACTGGAGGCGTTTAACGCGGTCTTCGTAGAGGATTTTCAGGCGATTTCCGGGCTGGAGTCGCCCTTGATCCTGGATTACCGTCCCAGCTGGCGTGAGCTGGACGATCCTGCCACCGTGGTGGAGCACCTGCTGGGTAAACGGGAACAGGAGGCCACCCTGCGAACTACTACCAGTGGCCCGCACCGGGATCGGGTGCTCTTCCGTTACGAGGGACGCGACTTCTTGCAGATCGCCTCCACCGGGCAGCAGCGCCTGCTGGCCCTGATATTGCGCGTAGCGCAGGCGCGCTTCTTTGCGTCTCAGACGGGACGGCTCCCGGTGCTCCTCTTGGATGATGTGCTCCTGGAGCTGGACCCCGGACGCCGGGCGCGCTTTGTGGACCGCTTGCCCGCCGCGTCCCAGCGGATCTTTACCTTTCTTCCGGGAGAGCCGTACGGTGCTTATCGCAGCGCCGAGACCTTGATATATTCGGTGAGTGATGGACAACTACGAGCCCAATAGCGCCCGGGAGCTCATTAATCGCTTCATCAACACGATCGGTGCCCGTGATGAAACGGGGGTGGTCCCGTTTGTGCAGGCGTGGCCCAAGATCGTGGGGCAGGACAAGGCGGCTCACTCGCAGGTGCTCGACGTAAAAAACGGCACCGTTCTAATCGGCGTGGATCATCCCGCGTGGTTGCAGCGGATGCACATGGACCGCACCCGGATCGTGGCGCGGATTCAACAGGATTTTCCCTCGCTCAACGCCCGAAACCTGGCATTTACGATCGTCAACGAGCTCACAACCTCCTGGCACGGTGATACCGGCGAAGGGGACGCCGCCGGGCATCCCGTGGTGGGAACCTCTGCGGTAGAACACGAGGAGGAGAATGAACCGTTGAGCGATACCGCCTCCTCCGCCGCCGAGGATGATGAGTTTCAGACACGATTGAACCGACTGAAAGCCGCACTGGAAGACAAGGAACGTGAGGCGGATGACACCGGGCAGGAATAGCGGCGAGACGTAGATTGACACGCGCCGATAGCCGTCGGTATACTGCGCCACCTGTTACGTTCAGACGAGGAGTAAAGCTATGAAGCGAACCTATCAGCCAAGTCGCGTCAAACGTAACCGCAAGTTCGGATTTCGTGCCCGTATGAAAACCAAGGGCGGTCGCCTGGTGCTCAAGCGCCGACGCGCCAAAGGGCGCAAAAAACTGTCCATTGCGGATGAGAAGAAGCCTTACTAAGGCGGAGATTCTCCGACGACGACGTGATATTTCGCACGTGTTCCGAAGCGGACACGTGCACCGCGTGCGCGGCCTCCACCTCCGGGTAATACCCAACGATGTGGGGTGGAGCCGTGTTCTGTTTGCCGCAACCCGCCAGTTTTCCGGCGCGGTTGCGCGCAACAGAGCGCGCCGATTGGTACGGGAAGCGTACCGATTGTACAAACCAGAGATCGCTGGGAACTATGATGTGGCGTTTGTCCTGTATCCGGGTTCGTTCAGCTATTCCGATCGTTGTTCACAGGTTGAGACACTGCTGCGCCGGGCCGAGCTGATTTCGTGATTCGGTAGCATTAAGGAACAGAGATGGAAAAGAACACCCTTCTTGCGGTTGTTCTCTCAGTGATGGTTATCACTGGCGGCTTTGTGATACAGAACATGCTGTATCCTCCGCAGCCGGCGCCTGAGACAACAGCGGACACCACTGCAGATACCGACGGTACCACCGTCGATTCCGACCAGGCCTCCGGTGAGGGAACGCCCTCCGAGCAGAGCCAGGACCAGGATTCCTCGGAGGCGGTCCAGAGCCAACAAGTAGCGGGCAATCCGGTGCAAGCCGCCCCCGCCGATGACATTTCAGACGAACTCCAGGTCTACGAGAATGAGCTTCTGCGCGTCGTTTTTGATCCAGCCGGAGCCCGCGTGATTTCCTACCAGCTCCTCGACCACGTTGATGGTGGTGAACCGGTGGAAATGGTAATGCAGGGAGATACCGATATCGGCGCCTTTGAGCTCCATTTCGGTGGGGCCGATGCTCCCGCAGTACGCGATCTCTTTCGTGTGGTAGATACCACCGACAACAATACGATTATCTTCGAGCGCGATTTCTACGTGCAGGGCGCCTCCGACCAGACCTTTACTGCGCGCCGAACCTATCGCTTCTATCCCGGTGAATACGTGCTGGAAACCACCGTGGAGTTCCAGAATTCGGTGAATGCGGTGGTTCCGCTCAACTTTGACGGCGACGCCTATACCATTTCCTACGGGCCGCAGATCGGACCCTCCTATGAGGAACTGGATAATCGGCAGGAATACCGCAACTTCTACTACTACGACGGCAACCGCCGCCGTAACGTGCGGATCCGCAATCAGGGAACCGAAACTATTGAGGAACAGGTACAGTGGGTTGCCCTGGCGGGTAAGTACTTTGCCGTCGTCGCGATTCCCGGAGCAATTGACTACACCTACACGATGTCCGCCTTCCGTCCCGAGGGACTGCGGGATGGGGCGTCGCTGTCGATGACGCGACCGCCCATGAGTTCTTCGGCCAGCCGAGATACGTACCGCTTCTTTGTGGGGCCCAAGGTCACCCGCGTTCTCGACCGGTATAACGATGCCGATGACAACGACCTGGGACTGCGCAATCTGGACCTCGACGAGGTTGAGGACAGCCGATTCCTCTTTGGATGGTTAGAAAACATCCTCAAGTGGGCGATGCAACAGATTCAGCGCGCCGTTCCCAACTACGGAATCGCAATCATTATTCTCACGATCCTGGTGAAGGTGCTGCTGTGGCCGCTGACGCACAAGAGTTATGAGAGCACCAGCCGCATGCAACAGCTCAACCCCAAGATCCAGGAGATCCGCGAGAAGTACAAAGACAACCCGCAGAAGATGAACCAGGCGATGGCGGATCTGTACAAGAAAGAAGGGGTCAGCCCTCTCGGTGGTTGTATGCCGCTGTTGTTGCAGTTTCCCTTTTTCATCGCCATGTTCGGTGTCTTTAATAACCACTTCGATCTGCGGGGAGCTACCTTTATCCCCGGCTGGATTACCGACCTCTCGGCACCGGAATCGATTCTCAGTTTCGGGGACTTCACCCTACCCCTTCTGGGTTGGAACGATCTTCGACTGTTGCCGATCCTTTTCGTGGGAAGTCAGTTACTATCAAGTAAGCTGATGCAGAATCCGGCTGCCGGAACCAGCAATAGTCAAATGAAATTTATGCAGTATGGTCTGCCGATCATGTTCTTCTTTATCCTGTACAATATGCCCAGTGGTTTGTTGGTGTACTGGATCTTCTCGAACATTCTCACCGTGGGGCAGCAGTACTTCATATCTCAACGCCGGAAACACCAAGCAACGGAGTAAATAATGGTACGAGAGTTTGAAGGTCGCACTGAACAAGAGGCGATCGACGCTGCCGTGGAAGCCCTGGGGCTGGAACGGCACGAATTTGAGGTTGAAATCATAGACAGCCAAAAGGGCGGCCTCTTCGGCAGAGGCCGGTCCGTGCGGATTCGGGTGCATCTGCCGGGAGAACCCGGGGATTATGAGGACACCCCCGCGGCCGCTGCGAACCGTGAGCCCGATGACGATTCACGCTACCGGGAAGAGTCAGACCGCCTTACCACCCGCGCCACCCAGGCTACCACCAATCAGGAGCCGGAAACCGATTTCGAACACGCGGTGGTGGACTTTGTGACAACCCTCACCAACAAGATGGGTTTTCCCGCTGCGGTGAAAGTGGCCTACCGGGAGCCCAACAAACTGGGGCTTCGGCTGGACACCGAACACGCCAACATTTTGATCGGGCGCAAAGGCAAGAATCTGGATTCGATCCAGCTCTTGGCCAACGTGGTGGCCAGTCGCTTTGAGGGAACCGACGTCAAAGTGGTGCTCGATACTGAGGGGTATCGCAGTCGTCGCGAGGAACAGCTGGTGCGGTTGGCGCAGAAAATTGCCGATGACGTGCAGCGTTCTCGCGGAAGTAAGCTTTTAGAACCGATGAATCCCTTTGAAAGACGGCTGATTCATACTACACTGAACAACATCGAGAGTATCGGTACCGAGAGTGAAGGAGACGGCCTGTACAAGCAGGTACGCATCTTCTATCGCGGATCAAATCGCTGAGATTGTGGACAACCGGTGGATAACCCCGCTGGTTTTTTACGAACTGAGCGCGTTGTAACTGGTATAATCGAAAGAGTGGACAGAATTGATACTACCTAAGGGGGTGGAATCAAGGTTCTGTCTACTTAACGTTTGCGTTGTGTGAGCTTCATCGGTGGATAACCGGTGGAAAACGAGAGGAGAACGCCATGACATTTGATGAATCCGTCAAGTACCAGGAAAGTCACGAATGGGCCCGGGTAGAAGGTGATCTGGTGGTAATCGGCATTTCCGATTACGCCCAGGACGAGCTGGGAGACGTGGTTTTCGTGGAACTCCCCGAAGTCGGCACCTCACTGAAGAAGGGAGATGCCTTCGGCGTGGTTGAAAGCGTAAAAGCCGCCAGTGATCTGTATATGCCGGCCGGTGGTGAAGTTGTCGAAGTAAACGAGGTCCTTAAGGACAACCCGGAGAAGGTAAATGAGGCACCCTTTGGTGACGGATGGATTATCAAGGTGAAAGCTACCGATACCAGTGAGCTTGATTCACTGATGGACGCCGCTGCCTACAAGAGCTTTACTGAGGGACTCGAAGAGTAACGTTCCAGTGCCCACGGGGGCGCCCGGATGAGGTCGTTACCGCAGACCCGTCATGGCCTTGAGCAGGCTATGGCGGGTTTTTTTATTGTAATTGCCGCCGGTGGATGCCGGAGTATAGCTTAGGGAGAGATTGAATGAGAGACAGACAGAGATGGACGGGCAATATGACCCGGACACACATACGCCAAAACAAGGAGTTACGAATATGAAACCAGCACAGCAGGGTGGCACCGCTACCCGAATCGATTATCGCGTAAAGGACCTGAGTCTTGCAGATTGGGGTCGCAAGGAAATCCGCATGGCGGAGTATGAAATGCCGGGTCTCATCGCGACCCGCGAGAAGTACGGGCCGCAGAAGCCGTTGCAAGGAGTCCGCATCGCCGGAAGTCTGCACATGACGATTCAGACCGCCGTCCTGATCGAAACCCTGGTGGAACTCGGCGCGGACGTGCGCTGGGCGAGCTGCAATATCTTCTCAACCCAGGACCACGCCGCCGCCGCCGTGGCCGTGGGTCGTCCCGAGAACGGCGGTACCGTGGCCAGTCCCGCGGGGGTTCCGGTGTTTGCCTGGAAGGGTGAATCGCTTGAGGAGTACTGGGAGATGACGTTGAACGCCATTTCCTTTCCCGGCGGCAAGGGACCCAACCTCATTGTAGACGACGGTGGTGATGCAACCCTCCTCATCCACAAGGGTGTGCAACTGGAAGACGGTTCCGACTGGGTGAATGGCCCCGCCGACAGTCATGAAGAGGCGGTAGTAAAGGCACTGCTCAAGCGCGTGCACGGTCAGGACCCGCAGTTCTTCCACAACATCGCCTCCGAATGGCGCGGTGTCAGCGAGGAAACCACCACCGGAGTGCACCGGCTCTACAAGATGGCGGAAGAGGGCACGCTCCTG